>CALQBT020000201.1 GCA_943328885.2 Bordetella parapertussis
AGCTCAACGCGCTGACGACCGCGGCTGGCGGCCAACTCGTCAACCTGACGAGGGCCCAGGTCGCCGCGATCACGACGAACCAGATCTCCGCGCTGACCACGACCGTGCTCAACGCGCTGACTTCGACCCAGTTCAAGGCCCTCACAGTCGCTCAGATCGGTGCGCTCACCACGGCCCAGGTACGGGCTCTTGAGACGCAGGACTTGGCGGCGCTGTCCACAGCGCAGATAAGAGCCTTCACCGTAGCCGCTATCCTGGCAATGACGACCACCGAGCTGTGCGCTCTGACCTCCACACAGGTCCGAGCGCTGACCGCGGCCCAAGTCCAAGCGATAACCACCATGGGTAGGAGCATCACGCCTTTGATGCTTGACCTCGACGGCAACGGCGTGCAGACGCTGAGCACGGCCAGTGGTGTGCGCTTCGACATCGGCAACACCGGCTCTAGCCTGTCCACCGGTTGGGTGGCAGCGGGTGACGGCCTGCTGGTGCTCGACCGCAACCTCAACAGCGTGATCGACGACGGCGGTGAGCTGTTCGGCAGCGGCACTTTGCTGCCCGACGGCAGCCATGCCGTCGACGGTTTTGCGGCCTTGGCAACGCTCGATGCCAACGCTGACGGCGTGGTCAACGCGCGAGATGAAGGCTTCTCATCGCTGGCGGTCTGGATCGACGCCAACAGCGACGGTGTGACACAGGCCGGCGAGTTGAAGGGTCTCGCTGCGCTGGGCATCACGGGCTTGAGCCTGGACGCGGCCCGCACGATCAGCTTCGACAACGGCAACCTGGTCGGTCTGATCAGCCGTTATGACAGCGCCGATGGGTCGACCCACGCGCTGGCCGACGTGTGGTTGGCCACCGCGGCACCGGTGGTGTCCGATATGGCGGCGTCGCTGCAGCGCTTCACTGAGCGCTCAGATGAGTCTCCGGGCATCGCCGGCCCGACACTCAAACCCCGCGAGATCACCGACGGTGCCAGCCCAGCGCTGCTGCCGGCCGAACCTGCGGGCAGTTTGGCGGCGCAGCTCTCTGCCTTCGTCGACCTCGGTTCGGCGGCGATCGCACCAGCGCTTGCAGCCATGCCGCCCGGCGGGCGCTGGATCAGCGACCTGGCGATGGGTCAGCCGACAGTCTGCCCGGCAGCGATGGATCCACACGCCGGTCGAGGTCCGGGCCGATGAGGAACTTCTAGACAAAGCTGGCCCCATCAGCGCCGGATGGGGGCCTGCACGAGCCCGACATCCAGAAGCCGCTCTTCGATCAGACCGACACCACGCGGCAGGTCTGGTGATGCCGTCATCGACCGGCGATGCGGCCCGGTCGCCAGCGGCTCAGCGAGGTGCGTCCGACGGCGGCAAGGGCCCGATCCCCTGCGCCATGGCAACGCGGGTGCCCAGCGCAGGCGCGCGCAGCGCCCAGATGACACCGGCGATCAACAGCAGCACACCGGCGCCGGTCAGCAGCGGCGGCCCATGGCCGCGCAGCAACTGGGCGTAGGCCAGGGCCGACAAGGTCTCGAACACGATCAACTGGCCCACCAGCGCGGTGGGCAGGCGCTGGCTGGCCTCGTTCCAGCACAGCGTGCCCAACCAACTGGCGAACAGGCCGATCGCCAGCATCAGCGCCACAAAAAACGCTGGCCGCGGTCCGAGCGGCATGTCCAGCCCCTGGCCGCTGGCCGAATTCCAGACCCAAAACCCGCCATAGCCCAGCAGCGCCAGCGGCAGCGTCGCCACACCCTGCGCGGTGGCCCAGGTGCGCGGGCTGCGGTCGGGGTGGTGACGCAGCCAGTCGGCGTTGCGCATCGGGTACCAGGTCCAGCAAGCCACCGCGCCCAAGGCCAGCAGCGCGCCCTGCGCATGGCGGGCCACATCAGCGCCCGGCAGCGCGCGACCGAGCTCGGCCTGGTTGACGCAGGCAATGCCTGCAGAGATCAGCAACAGCGAAGGGGCCAGCCTGCGCCAGCGCAAGCTGGGGTCGTGCTGGCCATCGTGGCGACCCTGCGCGCCGCGATCGCGCAGCCTGCTGCAAACCGCGATCACCACCGGCAGCGTGCCGATGATCATCGTCGGCAGCGGCCCACCGGCATGCTGGATCGCGCTGGCCAGGAACAGGTAGTAGACGATGTTGCCGACCAGTCCGAGCTTGGCCGCCTCGATCCAGTCGGCCCGGCTGAGCTGGGCCACCCGATCCCGGTCCAGCCAGGCCAGCGGCAAGGCGATCAGGCCAAACGCCAGGTAGCGGCCGAAAGACTGCAGCGCCGGCGGGTAGTCGGGCAGCAGCAGCGGGCCGATGAACACCCCGCCCCACATCAGGCCCGCAGCCAGCGCAAACAAAGTCCCGGTCAACATCCGCTGAGGGTAACCGGCGCAGCCGGCTTGGCTCTCAAGCAAATGTGGCTTTGCCACTTTGTTTGACCCCCATGGGGGGCGGCCGGCTTCGGCCGGCCTCGGGGCGCTCAGTGCCCGCTGAATTTGGCCTGGCGCTTCTCGACGAAGTGGGCCACGCCTTCCTTGAAGTCTTCACTGCCAAAGCTGCCCAGCATCTCGTGGTTGCCAACCTCGACCGCCTGGCGCATCGACAACTGGCCGACCGCCCAGAGCTGACGCTTGATCACCGCCATCGAGCGCGGCGAGACGTTGTCGGCCAGGTCGGTGGCGTAGGCACGCACCGCGGCCATCAGCTCGGCAGCCGGCGTGACCTGGTCGACCACACCCATGCGCAGCGCTTCCTCGGCGTCGAACTTGCGCGCCGACATCAGCAGGTCCAGCGAGTTCGACAACCCGGCCACCCTGGGCAGCGTGTAGCTGATGCCGTGCTCGGCGATCAGGCCGCGGCGCGCGAAGGCCGTGGTGAAGCGGGCCTCGGTCGCGGCGAAACGGCGATCACAGTACAGCGCGTAGACCAAACCGAGACCGGCGCAGGCGCCGTTGATCGCCGCCAGGATGGGCTTGGGCACCGCCGGAAAATACGAGTGCTGGGTCTGGTAGTCGGGGCTGGAGCTGGGGTCGAAAGGCGCACCAGCGGCGGCCTCGGCGCTGTTGCCGCCCGCACCTGCGGCGCGGCCCCGGTTGCTGATGGTGTTGAGGTTGTTCATGTCGGCACCGGCGCAAAAGCCCCGGCCCGCGCCGGTCAGCACGATCACCCGAACGCCGGGGTCGTCGCTGGCCACGCGCATCGCGGCGCGCAGCTCGTCGCCCATCGTGCCGGTGTAGGCGTTGAGCCGGTCCGGACGGTTCAGCGTGATGGTCGCGATGCGATCGGCAACGTCGTACAGGATTTCGGTATAGCTCATGATCAAGGTCTCCTTGGGTTGGATGGTCATCGCGGCGTGGCAATGGCCAAGAGTCTATGAAGTCTCGCGCTGCATCATGCCAAGCTTCTGCGCCTGGGGCTCAAAGGTCGATGCACAAGATGGTGACGTCGTCGCGCCTGATCTGGCTTCCCTGCCATTGGCGAAGCGATTGCGCCAAGGCCTGGACCGCCTCGCTGGCGCTCGCGTCGACGGTGTTGGAAAAAACCTGCTGCACCCCTCTGTAGCCATAGGCCCGTGGGTTCTGCGGCCCGCCGATCTGGTCGGTCACGCCGTCGGTGACGAGCAGCAAGCGGTCGCCCGCGTCATAGCGCAGTTCACAGCCGCTGGTCCGCGCCAGGGATTCCAGCTTGGCACTGATGCCGCTGCGCGGTGACTCGACCCAATGCACAGACTGGCTCTTGCGCCGGTAGACCAGCAAGCCAATCCCGCCCAGTCCGAGTGTGAGCGTCTGGCGCTCGCGGTCGATCTGCAGCAGCAGCAGGTCGCAGCCGTTGTCGATCGCACCAACCTGATCAGCTGCACCAAAGGATTGGCTCAGCGTCTGCTGAATCGCTGCGAAGTAGTCTTGCGGCGTGCTGCCCAGCGCTGCCAAACACTGCCGTTCCAGCGCATTGCTGACCAGCATCGCCGTCATCGCGCCGGGAACCCCGTGGCCAGTGCAGTCGATCAACGCGATCGAGATGGGACCGTCGCTGGCCGCACCCGACATCCACCAGATGTCGCCACCGATGATGTCCTTGGGTTGCCAGTCAATCGCCAGATCGCGAAGCTTGTGCTGCCACTGCACGGGTTTCGGCAGCTGATTGCGCTGCAACAGCGAGGCATAGCGAATCGATTCCATCGTGTAGCGGTGGCTCTGGGTCAGCTCTTTCAGCGTCTGTGTCAGCTCCCGCAGCGCTTTTGCGGCGATGGCCTCTTGCTCGAACGCGAGACTCAGCGCCCGCTTGAAAACCTGATCGCGCGCCTGCCAGCGCTCTTGAGCAGCCAGTTGCTGGTGGGTCTGGCCTGCTGGCATCAAGCTGTATTCAAGTCTATGCCGGCAAACGCTGTATTCGGGGAAATCGAACGACCGGTCAGGGACCTGGACGAGGCTGAAGTTCACATTGTCTGGCAGCAATAACCGGAGGTGTGAATGGTAGATGCCACGACCAAATGCTTCGTGCGCTACCAAACTAGCGCTGGTCAGAGCGAGTTCAAAATATCCATCGTCGTCAAACGATTCGATGGTCCACCCGGGTTCATAGCTGTTGCCACGGGTTGACGATTTGCTGCTTGCTCTGATGAGTTCAGTGAAATTTGAAAGAAATTCAGCCATGGCAGCCCGCAATGCCGGGCCATCCACCGCATCGCGAACCGCGCCGGTGAAGGGAGCCATCGCGAGGAACACCGGCAATTCATTGAATGCGGATTGAGCCTCATCGGCAGACGATTCTGATGCTGCATCGCCGAGCTTGAATGAACCAGTCGCCGCCGCGAACTTCCAGCTTTCGATGCCGAGCCAGAAGATGGCTGCGGTGCCAAATCGGTCGTAAATGGCGCTGTGCACCAATCTGCGCAGCGTGGCTGGGTAGTAGGCTTGAGGGTCCAGGCTGGTGATGCCATGTGCCATCAACACCGATTCACCCAAGGCCCTGAATTCAGGCAGCGTCGCCACCGCCGAGGCAACGAAGAAGCCCTTGATCTCGGCGACTGAGTCGGGCGGCGCTTCCGCAGCGGGCTTCATCGGATTGAACTCTTGGTGGGTCATGGCTGCGAATCCCTGCGGAATGCCTCTATGTGCCCAAGGCCACGGCTTGGCAGACCGTCCTTTGGCGGGATCAAGGAGGGCGGCAATGCCATGTCCTTGAGCGATGACGTCATCGACGCCTGCGACTCGACCCTCTCAAGCCAATGTGGCTTGACCACTTGGCTTGACCACCATGGGGGTGCGGCCGGCTCCAGCCGGCCTCGGGGCACTCGGTATCGATCATGCCTAGCATTGCCGTTCGGGGGAGCATGAAAACCCTAGCTTGCCAGACCGATTGCCGCGAGCCCGTCAAGCTCAGGGCTTAGCGCTCAAGGCCGGCGAAACAGACGGGGTATTTCTTGACCGTCAGCCCACTGAGTCAAAGGTCGATGCACAAGATGGTGACGTCGTCGCGCCTGACCTGGCTTCCCTGCCATTGGCGAAGCGATTGCGCCAAAGCCTGGATCGCCTCGCTGGCGCTGGCGTCGACGGTGTTGGAGAAAACCTGCTGCACCCCTCTGTAGCCATAGGCCCGTGGGTTCTGCGGCCCGCCGATCTGGTCGGTCACGCCGTCGGTGACGAGCAGCAAGCGGTCGCCCGCGTCATAGCGCAGTTCACAGTTGCCG
>CALQBT020000202.1 GCA_943328885.2 Bordetella parapertussis
CGAGTGTGATGAACAAGCCGAAGCTGGTGACCGCTGTCACCGTGCCGGCGAACTCCTCGCCCAGATGGTCACGCATGAAGCGGCACTTTAGCCAGGCCTCAACATCGCGCGAGGCCTCGTCGGCGCGGCGCTCGTTGGCGCTGCAGTGCGCGCCAGCGGATTCCCAAAGACCTGCGTCCTGCGCGCTGACTGGCGGCTTGGCGGCAGACTTGCTGACCTTGCGTGCCGGCTGCGGCGTCGCGAGCGCCGTGTGTTCAACCGCGCTGGCTGCCAGGTGGTAACGCTTGCCCAGCAACAAGGCCTTGATGACGCGGTGCACCAGCAGATCGGGGTAGCGCCGGATCGGGCTGGTGAAGTGGGCATAAGCCTCGTAGGCCAGGCCGAAGTGGCCGGCGTTGCTGGCGGTGTAGATCGCCTGCTGCATCGAGCGCAGCAGCATTGCGTGGATCTGCGGGGCGTCTGGCCGGTCTTTGGTGGCCAACGAGATCGCCTGCAACTCGCTGGGCTTGGGATCGTCGCTCAGGTTGAAGCCCAGGCCCAGAGCCCGCAAGTAGTTCTGCAGCGTGACGCGCTTCTCGGGGGTCGGGCCCTCGTGGACCCGGTACAGCGCAGGATGCTTGTGGCTCTCGATGAACTCGGCGGCGCAGACATTGGCCGCCAGCATCGCCTCCTCGATCAATCGGTGCGCCTCGGTGCGGGTGCGGGGCACGATCTTTTCGATCCGGCCGTTGTCATCGCAGACGATCTGGGTCTCGGTGGTCTCGAAATCGATCGCGCCGCGCAGTGCGCGGTTCTTCAGCAGGACCCGGTAGACCTCGTGCAGATGGATCAGGTGCGGCACCAGATCGGCCCGACGCTGGGCCTCAGCGCCACGGGTGTTGCCCAGGATCGTCGCCACCTCGTTGTAGGTCAGCCGCGCATGCGAGCGGATCACTGCCGGGTAGAACTGGTAGCCCCTGATCTCACCGCTGGCGGTCACGAGCATGTCGCAAACCATGGCCAGCCGCTCCTGGTCGGGGTTGAGCGAACACAGGCCGTTGCTGATCCGTTCGGGCAGCATGGGGATGACCCGGCGCGGAAAATACACCGAGGTCGCGCGCTCGTAAGCGTCGTCGTCGAGCGGCTCGCCGGGCTTGACATAATGGCTGACATCGGCGATTGCGACGACCAAGCGCCAGCCCTCGAACGCCGTCTTGCCGCGACCCGTCTTGAAAGACTCACAGTACACCGCGTCATCGAAGTCGCGCGCATCCTCGCCGTCGATGGTCACCAGCGCGACGTCGGTCAGGTCGATGCGGTGGCGTTTGTCGATCGGGCGAACGCGGTCCGGCAAGGCCGCGGCCTGGGCCAGGGCTTCGGCCGAAAATCGATGCGGCACCTCGTACTTGCGCACCGCGATCTCGATCTCCATGCCCGAGTCGTCGATCTCACCCAGCACCTCGGTGATTCGCCCCACGGGTTGTGAAAACATCGACGGCGGCTCGGTCAGTTCGATCGCCACCACCTGTCCCACCGCGGCATTGGCGGTGGCGTTCTTCGGGATCAGGATGTCCTGCCCGTAGCGTCTATCCTCAGGGGCAACCAGCCAGACACCTTTTTCATGCAGCAAGCGTCCGATGATGGGCGACTTGCGTCGCTCAACGATGTCGATCACCCTGCCCTCGGGCCGACCCTTGCGGTCAGAGCGCACCACCCGCACCCGGATGCGGTCCCGATGCAGCACCGAGCGCATCTCTTGAGGTGACAGGTAGATATCAGGCTCGCCATCGTCACGACGAACAAAGCCATGGCCATCACGATGGCCGAACACCGTGCCCTCGATGTCGGTTGGCGGCGGCGCTTCTGCAGCGGCAGGGCTTGTGGCTTGATTTTTTAGCATGCTATACTTCGTTTTGCAGTATTTGCCCAGGTGGCGGAATTGGTAGACGCACTAGTTTCAGGTACTAGCGCTTAGCGGCGTGGAGGTTCGAGTCCTCTCCTGGGCACCAGTAATAACAAAGGCCAGCACTTTCGTGCTGGCCTTTTCGTTTTGTGCGCACGCGCTTTTGAGCGGTGCGATACACAGTGATCGAGCTTTCGAGCAATGCTGACAGCGCGCTTGTCGCTGTCAGAGTGGCAGCCAGGCCGCCAAGCGGTCGAAATATCAAACCGAAAACTTCTTGGCCAGCGCGTCCGGCCTGAGGTTGTCGTACTCCTCGAAGGGCTGGTGGATCCAGGGGCTAGTCTGCAACATGTCCACATGGTAATCGGGAACATAGCTCGAGCCACCCTTGACCCATATCACCGCGGAGCGCAATTCGGTGATCGAAGGCACGCCACGAAGGCGCTCGACCACCGCCTGAAGCGTGACGCCGGAGTCCGACAGATCGTCGACCAGCAACACTCGGCCGGCGAGCTCACCCTTGGGCATCGTGATGTACTTCGCCAGGTCGAGCCGACCCTGGATCGTGCCAGCCTGAGCGCGGTACGAACTGGTCGACATGATCGCCAAGGGCTTGTCGAAAACCCTCGAGAGCACGTCGCCAGGGCGCATGCCGCCGCGCGCCAAACACAGGATTTGGTCGAATTCCCAGCCCGAGTGTGCCACCATGAGTGCAAGACGCTCGATCAAGAGATGGTATTCATCCCAACTCACATAGAGGTGCTTGCCATCGTCGGTGAGCATTCGCTGTCTCCTGGGAATTTTTGTTGCTGTGTCGGCGCGGGAATCGCCGAATTCAGGTCTTGTAAGGATGGCGCAACACGATGGTGTGCTCCCGATCAGGCCCGGTCGACACCATCGCGATGGGCACGCCGATCAGGGACTGCACGCGCTCGAGATAAGCCCGCGCCTTGGCCGGCAAGCCATCCCAATGGGTGACGCCGTAGCTGCTCTCGGTCCAGCCGGCAAAGCTTTCGAACACAGGCTCACAAGCGGCGACGGCGTCGGCATCGAGCGGCAGGATGTCGACATGATGACCATCCAGTTTGTAGCCCACACAGACCTTGATCTCTGGCAAGCCGTCGAGCACGTCGAGCTTGGTGATGCAAAGGCCCGAGATGCCGTTGATGATCATCGAGCGCTTGAGCGCGGCCGCGTCCAGCCAACCGCAGCGCCGGGCCCGACCGGTGACCGTCCCGCGCTCCTGCCCCACAGACGACAGGTGGTGGCCGGTCGTGCCCACCGCGTTGATGTCGAGTTCGGTGGGGAAGGGTCCGCTGCCCACCCGCGTGGTGTAGGCTTTGGTGATGCCCAGGATGTAGTGCAGCATGCCCGGGCCGACCCCGGCGCCCGCAGCGGCATTACCGGCCACACAGTTGCTCGAGGTGACGTACGGATAGGTACCGTGGTCGATGTCCAGCAATGTGCCTTGCGCGCCTTCGAACAAGATGTTCGCGCCACCCAGGCTGGCGTTGTGCACTCTGTAACCGACATCGGCCATCATCGGCCTGAGTTGCTCGGCCGCTTGCATTGCCTCATCGAAGATCGGCTGGAATTCGAGTGGCTCGCCATGCAAATAGCCTGACAGCGCAAAGTTGTGGAGTGCCAGCAATTCGCGCAGCTTGGCAGCAAACCGCTCGGGGTGCTTCAAGTCCTGCACCCGCAACGCTCGGCGCGCTACCTTGTCCTCATAGGCCGGGCCTATCCCCTTGCCGGTGGTGCCAATTTTGCCGGTGCCGCTGCTCTCACGCAGCGTCTCGCGCGCCTTGTCCACCGCGACGTGGAAGGGCAGGATCAAGGGGCAGGACTCGCTGATGAACAAGCGCGAGCGAACCTCGATGCCCATGGCCTCGAGCCGTCTGATCTCAAGCAACAAATGGGTCGGATCGACGACCACTCCGTTGCCGATATAGCAGGGCACACCGTCGCGCATGATGCCCGAAGGGATCAGTTGTAGCGCCGTCTTGATACCCTTAATCACCAGCGTGTGGCCGGCATTGTGGCCGCCCTGAAAACGCACCACGCCTTGCGCATGGTCGGTCAGCCAGTCCACGACCTTGCCTTTGCCTTCGTCACCCCACTGGGTGCCGACGACCACCACATTGCGGCCGGGCCCGCCATTCTTGCCTTGTTGCATGTTTGCAGATTTCCAGTTGACAGGTCAGCGGCTCAGCGCCTGAAAGTTTCAGAGCACATGTAGCACCCAGCGGCCGTCCATCGCCACCAGTTCGCGGTCGCAATCGAACTCCTCGCCCTCGTGTTCATGGCCAGGCAGGATGCAAACCACGATGTTGCCTTGCGCGCGCAAGCGGCGGATCTCCTGGCGCAGGGGTGGATCCTCGCTCCAGTGCGCACGTATCGCTGTGCGCCGCAGATCGGGCATGACACAGGCAGCGAGCACTTTCAGGTCGGTGGAAAATCCCACTGCCGGCCGGTTGCGGCCGAACACCGCACCGACCTGGTCATAGCGGCCGCCGCGCAACACCGCGTCGGTGGCACCAGGCGCATAGACGGCAAATCGCACCCCCGAGTAATACGCGTAACCACCCATGTCGGCAAGATCGAAACCAACCCGCAGGCCGGGGTGTGCCAGCGCGACATGGCGCGCCAGCCATGCCAAGTCGTCCAAAGCAGCGCTGATCAAGCTTCGCGCCGGCAATTGCTGCCTGGCCTGATCGAGCACCGATAAATCGCCGAACAGCATCGGCAAGGCCATCAAGCCGGCACGGGCTTCGGCCGGAAATTGCTGCGACAGCTTGTCCAATGTGGCGAGGTCCTTCACCGCCAACGCGGCAACCACCTCGCCGAGCGCAGCCTCACCGATCGCAACGCCCTCGAGCACGCCACGAACAATTCGGGCATCAGCCAGATCGAGCACCAAGTCCTTCAGCCCGGCAGCGCTCAGGCCGTCCAGCGCCAGGTCCTGAACCTCAAGATCGGCCTCGAGTCCGGCATGGCCGTAAATCTCCGCACCGAGTTGCAGCGGCTCGCGCGTGGCCTGCGGCGACTGAGGCCGGGTGTGAAGCACAGGTCCGCAGTAACAAAGGCGCGTCACACCCTGGCGGTTGAGCAAGTGGGCATCGATGCGCGCCACTTGCGGTGTGATGTCGGCGCGTATGCCCAGTGACCGGCCACTGAGTTGGTCCACCAACTTGAAGGTGCGCAAGTCGAGTGCGCGGCCAGTACCCGTCAGCAGCGACTCCAGATGTTCGAGCAAAGGCGGCATCACCTGCTCGAAGCCATAGCTGCGAGCCATCTCCAGCAGGCTGAGGCGCAGGTCTTCAAGGCGCCGCGCTTCGGCCGGCAGCACATCGGCAATGTGCTCGGGCAGCAGCCAAGCTGAGGACATGGAACAAACCCGGGGAATTAAAGAACAGATTGTAGCGGCGGCCGTGCCGCGTAGGCCCAAAAGTCAGTGCCAAATCGCCAATAACAGCAAACCCAGCAACATGCTTGACAGGCCCAGGAAACGGATCTGGCCATCACTCATGCGGATCGCGCGCTCAAACACCTGGCGCCACGTCGTCGGGCTCAGGAAGGGCAGCAAGCCCTCGAACACCAGCATCAGCGCCAGCGCGCCCAACACCCAGTCGGACATCCTCTTGCGAGCCAGGGGTCAGCGCTTGGCCGCCGGCGCAGGCGCCGGCGCAGGCGCCGCGGGACTGACACCACGCATGGCTTTGAAGAAGTCGCTGGAAGGATCGACCACCATCACGTCGCTCTTGCTGCG
>CALQBT020000203.1 GCA_943328885.2 Bordetella parapertussis
CGGGGTAGAGCTCGGCCTCGTCGGGCGCGAAGACGATGTCGCAGCCTGCGCCTTCGAGCAAGGCGCAGTCGCTCGCCAGCGTGCGCGGGTAGCGGTCGAAATCCTCGTTCGGCAGGAACTGCAGCCGGTTGACGAAGATGCTGGCAACGACAGGCGAACCCAGCTGACGCGCCTGTCGCACCAGCGCCAGGTGGCCTTCATGGAGATTGCCCATCGTGGGCACGAACGCCGTGGTGGCAGAGCCTGCGAGCGCGGCGCGCAGTTCGGCAAGTGAGTGGATGACCCGCATGTCAGTAGGTGTGAACGCCGTCCTGGGGGAATGAGCCGTCCTTGACGGCAGCGACATAGCGCGTGATGGCCGACGCGATCGACCCGCCTTCGTTCATGAAGTTGCGGACGAATCGCGGCTTGCGGCCGCCGCCCAGGCCGAGCATGTCGTGCAGCACCAGCACCTGGCCGGCGGTGGCGGCACCGGCGCCGATGCCGATGGTCATCATCTCGGGGTTCTCGGCGCTCAACTCAGCGGCCAGCGCGCCAGGCACCATCTCGAGCACCATCATCGCGGCGCCGGCCTCGGCAAGCTCACGCGCCTCGCGCTTCATCAGCAATGCCGCGTCGGCGTCCTTGCCTTGCAAGCGGTAGCCGCCGAGCGCATGCACGCGCTGCGGCGTCAGCCCGAGGTGGGCGCAGACAGGGATGCCGCGTGCAACCAGGTGGGCAACGATCTCCGCGGTCCAGCCACCGCCCTCGAGCTTGACCATTCGTGCGCCGGCGCGCATCAGCGTGACGGCGGCGTCCAGTGCTTGGCCCTTGCCGCCTTCGTAACTGCCGAAAGGCAGGTCCGCGACCAGCCAGGCCGCTGTTTGCGCCCGAGCGACGCATTCGGTGTGGTAGGCCATGTCGGCCAAGGTCACGGCCAGCGTGCTGCTGCGGCCCTGCAGCACATTGCCCAGCGAGTCGCCGACCAGCAGCGTGTCGACACCGGCCTCATCGAGCACTTGGGCAAAAGTGGCGTCGTAGCAGGTGAGCATGACGATCTTCTCGCCACGCGCTCGCATCTCGCGCAGCTTGGGCAGGGTCACCGCCGCGCGGCTTTGGGCTGCGCTGGGGCTGGTGTGGGAACTCATCGATCTATCCTCTCTGGCACCGCACTGGGGGGAATACCCGTTTGCCGCAGTGCAACATGCGCCCTCATTGTGCCCGTGGAACGTGCTGCGCGCGACGGACAAGTGCAGGTGCCGAATGCCGTGGCAGGGCCGCGCGCCAGCGCCTGAACGGCGCTGCTCGGCTCAGCCCGAAGCGGCCTTCAGGGCGCCTGCTCCAGGCTCGACACCTCGTTGCTCAGCGTGGTGCGGCGCATGTCGCGAACCTGGGACGGGTCGTAGCGGCGGGCCCGGTGCATCGTGACGCGGTTGTCCCATATCACCAGGTCCCAGGGTTGCCAGACATGGGCATAGACGAACTGGCGCTGGGTCGCGTGCTCGGTCAGGTCGCGCAAGAAGGCACGCGCCTCGGGCACCGGCCAGCCCTCGATGCCGCCCGCATGGCTGGCGAGGTAGAGCGAGAGCCTGCCGGTTGTCGGGTGACGCCGGACCAGGCGCTGGCGCACCGGCGCCCATTTCTCGCGCTCGGCCTCGGTGAAGTCGTCGAAGCCCAGGATGCCTCTCGAGAAAATCTGGCTGTGCGCGCAGATCAGGTCGCGGACCTCGCGCTGGGTGGCGGGGTCCAAGGCCTCGTAAGCCGCGCGCATGTCGGCAAACTCGGTGTTGCCGCCGCTGCGCGGGATCTGGCGCGCCGACAGCAGCGAATACTTGGCCGGCACCGGCTTGAACGAGCTGTCCGAATGCCACAGCTGGTTGCCCAGACCGAACAAGCGGCGGCGGTCGTCACGCGGCAGCAACTCGCCGTGCTTGTCGAGGTTGGAGATGTCGTTGACCTCCATGCTGACGCGCCGATCCTGTGGCGCCGCGATGTCGCCGGTGGCTTGCTCGAGCGGGCCGAGCTGTCGACTGAAAGCAATCTGCTGGTCATCGTCCAAGCGCTGGTCACGAAACACCAGCACGCCGAAGCGGTCCATGCCGGCATGGATCGCCGCCACCTCGTCGTCGCTGAGCCGGCGGGTCAAGGCGATGCCCGACACCAAGCCGGCGAAGGACGCAGCGCCCGAAGGATCAACCGGCTGGATGTCTGCTGTCATGGTGCGAATCCTTGGTAGGGCGCAGGACGCGGTCTCGAGGAACCCGCAAGCCTTGGGTCTCTGAGTCCGCAGCGTCGAAAAAGTCGCTGGACTGCCGACACTTTACAGGAGCCGCCCCGACTGGACCTGCCCAGCAGCACCGTCACGGTGCCAGGCTGCAGCGTCAGGCTCAGCGGGTACAAAGGGGTGAGCGCACCGAACTTCTGGCCGATGGGCTCCAGCATCAAGTCTTTGTTGTCTCCAACAGCGGGCCGCGATCAGCGTCGGGATGGTGCGCCGCCCACCAGCCTGCCACGGTTTCGCGCGCTGCCGCATCCAGATGCAGACCGAGCTTGCTGCGGCGCCACAGCACGTCGTCGGCGCTGCGCGCCCATTCATGCGCGAACAAGTACTCGAGCTCGACCTCGAACAGCCCGGGTGCGACCTCGGCGCCGAGTCCGTCTGCACCCAGCAGCATCGCCACCCGGCTGCCGTACGCACGGGCCCAGCGCTCGCGCAAGCCCGCAGGCAACTGCGGATGGCGTTCGGCCAGCACGCCGACAAAGCGAGCCATGTCTTGGTCGGGGCGCTGCGGTTGGCCGATCCAGGCTGACAAATCGCCCCCGGGCAACAGCGCCGACGCGGTCCAGGCCGGCGCTGGCGCGCCCAAGTGCAGCACCAGCTGGTCGGCAGCTTCCTCTGCCAGCTTGCGGAAAGTCGTGAGCTTGCCGCCCCAGACCGACAACAAGCCGCGGTCAGTGTCGAAGTCGAGCAAGTAGTCGCGCGTGACCGCCGAGGCATCGCCCGACGCATCGTCGAGCAGCGGCCGCACGCCCGAATAACACCAAACCACGTCGTCCGGGGTCACCGGCTTGGCGAAATAGCGGCTGGCCTGCTCGCAGAGGTAGCCGATTTCGTCAGCGTCTATGCGCGCGCTGTCGGGCGCGCCCGAGATCTCGACATCGGTGGTGCCGATCAGCGTGAAATCACCCTCATAGGGGATCGCAAAGATGATGCGCTTGTCCGGGTTCTGAAAGATGTAAGCCCGGTCGTGGTCGAACATCTTCTTCACGACGATGTGGCTGCCCTTGACCAGCCGCAGCGAGCGAGCGCTCTTCACACCCGCGCGGTCGCGCAGAAATTCGCCGGTCCAGGGGCCGGCCGCATTGACCAGCGCGCGCGCCCGGACCTGCAGCGGCTCGCCGCCAGCAGGCCGCAGTGTGGCGAGCCAGTCGCCGGCGCTGCGCTCGGCGCGCTCGCAGCGGCAGCGCGTCAGGATGGTCGCGCCGCGCGCCGCGGCGTCCACCGCGCTGAGCACCACCAGCCGCGCGTCATCGACCCAGCCGTCGCTGTACTCAAAGCCGCGGAGGTACTCGGGCCTGAGCGGCGCGCCCGCCGGGTGGCGGCGCAGATCGACCGTCGTGCTCGCAGGCAACCACTCGCGCTTGGCCAGATGGTCGTAGAGGAACAGCCCCAGGCGCACCATCCAGACCGGCCGCATCGACGCATCGTGCGGCATCACAAATCGCAGCGGCCACATGATGTGCGGGGCGCTCTTGAGCAGCCGCTCGCGCTCGGCCAGCGCCTTGCGCACCAGACCGAACTCGTAGTACTCGAGGTAGCGAAGTCCGCCGTGGATCAGCTTGGTCGACGCCGACGAGGTGTGCTGGGCCAGATCGTCCTGCTCGCACAACACCACCTTCAGGCCGCGGCCGGCCAGATCGCGCGCGATGCCCACGCCGTTGATGCCCCCACCCACCACCAGCACGTCGCAAGACATGGGTGGCGCCGTGGCAGCGCCTTTGGCTGGCTGTATCAACATCGTCTCCTGGGCATCGATACACCGTATTGTGGTGAAAATAATTCGTATGATGTTCGTTTTATAAAAACTTATTTTCTATTTTTCTCCTTTCCGGTTGAAACAGTGAAGATTCGCACAACGGTTTGCCCTGACCTCGACCGGCCTGACATCGCTTAACCTTGGCGGGCCACCTTCCGACCCTGCCCGTGACCACCCTGACACCCAACCCTCGCCAGGCCGGCGTGATCGAAACCGTTCGCGAGCTCGGATCGGTCAGCGTCGAGGCCTTGGCCGAGCGCTTCGGCGTCACCTTGCAAACCGTCAGGCGCGACGTCAAGCTGCTGGCCAACGCAGGGCTGCTCGCGCGCTTTCACGGCGGTGTTCGCCTGCCGAGCAGCACCACCGAGAACCTGGCCTACCGCCAGCGCCAGGCACTCAACGAGGAGGCCAAGCGCCGCATCGCCCGAGCGGTGGCGCGCCAGGTGCCCGACGGCTGCAGCCTGATCCTCAACATCGGCACCACGGTCGAGGCGGTGGCGCGCGAACTGCTGACGCACCGGGGCTTGCGCGTGATCACCAACAACCTCAACGTCGCCGCCTTGCTCAGCGACAACCCCGACTGCGAGGTGATCGTCGCAGGCGGCCTGGTTCGCAGCCGCGACCGCGGCATCATCGGCGAGGCCACGGTCGAGTTCATCGCCCAGTTCCGGGTCGACATCGGCTTGATCGGCATCTCGGGCATCGAGTCCGACGGCACGCTGCGCGACTTCGACTACCGCGAGGTCAAGGTCGCGCAAGCCATCATCCGCGCCAGCCGCCAGGTCTGGCTGGCGGCCGACCACAGCAAGTTCAATCGCCCGGCGATGGTCGAAGTGGGCCGGCTCGACCAGGTCGACAAGCTGTTCACCGACTGCCCCCCGCCCGCCAGCTTCAACCCCCTGCTGATCGAGGCCGGCGTGGCCTGCGTGGCTTGCGTGAAGCCCGACAGCGCCCCATCCGCCACAGGAGACCCCCCATGAGCTTCATCCTCGCACTCGACCAGGGCACGTCCAGCTCACGCAGCATCGTGTTCGACGATGCGGGCCAGATCGTCGCGATGGCGCAGCGTGAGTTCCGCCAGATCTACCCCCAGCCCGGCTGGGTCGAACACGACCCCGAAGAGATTTGGCAGACCCAGCTCGACACCGCCCGCGAGGCGATCGCCAAGGCCGGCCTGGCCGCGCGCGACATCCAGGCCATCGGCATCACCAACCAGCGCGAGACCACCGTGGTCTGGAACCGCCGCACCGGCCAGGCCATCCACAACGCGATCGTCTGGCAAGACCGGCGCGGCGAACCGCTGTGCGCCCAGTTGCGGGAGCTTGGCAGCGCCGAGCAGATCCGGCGCAGCACCGGGCTGGTGGTCGACGCCTACTTCTCGGCCACCAAGATCCGCTGGATACTCGACCATGTCAAAGGCGCGCACATCGCCGCCGCCCACGGCGACCTGGCCTTCGGCACGGTCGACGCCTGGCTGCTGTGGAAGCTCACCGGCGGCCGGGTCCACGCGACCGACGTCAGCAACGCCTCGCGCACGATGCTGTTCGACATCCGTCACAACGTCTGGGACCACGAGTTGCTCAAGCTGCTGCACGTGCCCGACAGCCTGCTGCCCGCCGTCCACCC
>CALQBT020000204.1 GCA_943328885.2 Bordetella parapertussis
CGCCGCGCTCAAACTCAACGCCGACTTGGTCGTGCTGTCCGCCTGCAACACCGCGGGCGGCGCTGGCAAGTTCGGCGGTGAGGCACTCTCCGGACTGGCCGAGTCCTTTTTCTTTGCCGGGGCACGCAGCCTCGTGGTGAGCCACTGGCAGGTGCCCTCGGCTGCCACCGCACAGCTGATGTCGGCGATGTTCACCACATTGGGCCCCGAACTCAAGGGAGGTTCTAGCCTGGCCCTCAAGGCTGCGCAGGCCCAGCTCATCGCCCAAAAAGAAACCTCCCATCCGTTCTTCTGGGCGGCGTTTGTCGTCGTCGGCGATGGCATGGCGGCCTCCAGCGCACAACGGCTACAGCCCGCGCTGGCATCGAGATGAGGCGAGGCTTGAAACCGCTGAAATTGAGCGCCCTGCTGTGGGCCTGCCTGCTCTCGAGCCCTTGCCTGGCCGACAAGCTGATCGTGCTCGAAGCGCGGGGAGGTGCTTACAAAGCCGGCATGAGCCTAGACAGCGCTGCGGTCATCACCCTCAAGGAGGGCGAACGCTTGACGGTGATCGGCGCGGATGGCCGCAGCATCGCGCTCAAGGGGCCGATCAGCGGTCAAGCCTTTGCCAAGGCCGGCAGTGCCGCCGACCCCCGGTCGGCGCTGGCCGCGCTGGTAGCCACCCGCGACGCGCGCACCAGTTCGGTCGGTGTCATCCGCGCCGGTACGGCCGCCGCGAAACTGCCACAACCCTGGCTGGTGGATGTCAGCCGGGCAGGGCCGCGATGCCTGATGGACGGGGAGTTGCCTGTCTGGTGGCGACCGCAGGCCGATGCGGTCGGGCAATTCACGCTGCTCCCGGCCGATCGCTCCTGGAGCGCGCAATTCGTCTGGGATATCGGCCAGGACCGACAGGCGATGCCGCCTCTGGCCAGGTTCGAAGGCAACAGCGTGTACCTGATACGCCAGGCCGACCAGGAATTCGCCATCAAGCTGGTGCTGGTGCCCAACGATCTCGACAACCCGCTGGTGCGGGCTTCCTGGATGCTGGAAAAAGGCTGCACACAACAGGCCGATGCACTGCTCAACCAGCTGCGCCAGGAACTGGGAGTCGCCCAATGAAAGCCAAGCAGCTCAGGCAAATCGCCACGATGATCGGCGTGGTGCTGGTGGCCACCGTGCTCGCTGTGCTGGGCACCCGTTACGTGACGTTTTTGGCCGGACTGGAAAATTCCGCCGCCGACATCCGCATCGCCGCCCTGCAGCCGCCACAGCCGCAGTCCAAGGACATCGTCGTCGCGGCCATCACCGAAGAGACGGTGACACAGTTTCCCTACCGCTCACCAGTCGACCGCGCGTTTCTCGCCCAGTTGCTGCAACATCTGGAAAGAAAGGGCGCACGACTGATCGTGCTCGACGTGCTGTTCGACCAGGCCACTGAACCCGACAAGGACGAGGCGCTGAAAGAAGCCATGCGCGCCCTCAAGGTGCCGCTGGTGGTGTCCTACATCAGCACACCTGGCATCGTCAACGAAGAGCAGCTCGCCTACCTGAACGACTTCGTTCCCGAAAAATTTCGCGGTGCAGCCAACCTCGCCACCGACCCCTTCGATGGCGCGGTGCGCTGGATCTTCCCGGGTCAAACCCGTGCCAACGAGCCCAAGGGCCTTGCCCGCAAAGCCGCCGAGCGCGCAGGCATCGATACCTCGGCAGAGCAGGTGGAGATTGCCTGGAAACCCTCGCAGGATTCGCAGACGCCAGCCTTTGCGGCGTATCCATCGCATGCAGTGGCCGTGCTGCCCGACGAGTGGTTTGCCGGCAAGATCGTGCTAGTGGGTGCGATGCTGTCCATCACCGATCGCCATCGCACGCCGATGGCCGTGCTGTACGACGATGAGCGCGGACAGATGCCCGGGGTCATGGTGCAGGCGCATTCGATCGCCCAGCATGTCGAGCGCCGTCAACCGCTGAGACTGGGCCTGCAGTGGACGCTGGCGGTGGCGTTCTGTCTGGCCTTGCTCGGCATGCTCATCGGCTTGCTGAAGAAAGGGATCACCTTCAGCGCCATCAGCGGCCTGCTGGTCATCGCCGTGTTCTGGGTCGGCACCGTCCTCGGCTTCAACCAAGGCCTGCCGATGCTGCCGCTGGTGGCCCCGACCCTTGCGCTGGCGCTGTCGCTGTGGATGATGGATGCGCTGCTGGGCAGTGCCGAGCGCAAGCAGCGCCAGTTTGTACAGGGCGCTTTCTCCCGCTACGTTTCCCCAACAGTGGTCAACCAGTTGGTTGAAAACCCTGAGAGTCTGAGCATCTCCGGGGTCAGGCGTGACCTGAGCTTCATCTTCACCGATATCGCGGGCTTCACAACCTTGTCGGAAAAGCTCAGCCCCGAGCGGCTTTCAGACGTGCTCAATGCCTACCTTGACGGCGGTTGCGAGATCATCCTGCGCCACGGCGGCATGGTCGACAAGTTCATCGGCGACGCGATCATGTCGATCTTCAATGCACCGATCGCGCAAGCCGACCATGTGTCGCGCGCGGTGCGATGCGCGCTCGAGCTCGACGCCTTTGCAGAGACCTTCCGGATCGCTCAGAACGCCGTCGGCGTGCCGCTCGGCCATACCCGGTTGGGGGTGCATTCGGGGCCAGCCGTCATCGGCAACTTCGGCTCCCAGGCACGGATGGATTTCACCGCACTCGGAGACACCGTCAACACCGCAGCGCGCACCGAAGGCGTGAACAAGTATTTTGGCACGCGCATCTGCTGCACCGATGCGGTGGTGGCGCAATGCCCGGATCTGCACTTCCGCCCGATCGGCAACGTCGTGCTCAAGGGCAAGCTCACCGGCGTCGAGTTGTACAACCCGGTCACCGATGAAGAGGCTGCGGCGCCCTTGTACAGCCGCTACATGGCGGCCTACGCCTTGCTCAAGACCCAGGACCCGGGCGCTGCCGATGCGGTGCGTCAGTTGCACCGAGATTACCCGGACGATGCTCTCATCCGATTCCATTTCGAGCGCGTCGAGTCTGGCCTCAACACCAACCTGGTCGTGATGGAAGACAAGTGACTTCCACTCGCGCGAGTCTCAAGCTCAGCACCTCCTGCCTGCAGATCCTGTCTGCGTCGGTGGCGCTCGTCGGCAGATGCCGGGGTGCGGGCTTGGCCGGCGCCGCGCTAGGCCTGAGTTTCGCGGTGCACGCACAGACGCCGCCGGCCATCAGCGCCGAGCAGCAGCGTCAAATAGATCAGCTCAATCGCCTGCAGCAGCAGAGAATTCCCAACCCGCTGCCCAGGGCTTCGACCCTGGACCTGCGCATCCTGGCGCCCGAAAAGTCAGCAGTCCCCAAGGCCGTCGATGAACTGGAGTTCATCGTCTCGGGTGTAGACCTTGAAGGTGCAAGTTATTTTTCGAAACACGAGATCGATGCGCTGTTCGCCCCGCTGCTGAACCGCAAAGTGGGCGTGACGGCGCTGCGCGAGGCAGCAAACAGGCTGGAGCAGAAATACCGTGACCTGGGATTCTTTCTGGTTCGCGTCTTTCTGCCGCCGCAGCAGGTCACAGACGGCATCTTCAAGATCAGGGTGATCGAAGGACGCGTCTCTCAAGTGTATGTAGAGGGTCCCGACACCGCGATGAACGAGCGCGTCGCGACCTTTGCCCGCCACTTGTCGGACATCCGTCCGCTCGACCTGGCGGGCCTGGAGCGGGTGCTGCTCATCATCAACGATCTGCCGGGTGTGTCGGCTGCTGGCGTGCTGCGCCCAGGCGCCGAACTCGGCACCTCGGACCTGCTGCTGACGGTCAGCCCTGTCCGCAGTTCGCAGTTGGTCACGGCCAACAACAACGGATCGCAAAGCACTGGTCCGTATTCGTTGAGCTACATCGTCACGATGCAGCAGCCCTTAAAAAGTCCAGGACAACTCAACCTCAGCTTCACCCGCTCAGGCACAAGCTCAAACCACTTCGAGGGCGTGCGCAGTCTCGCACCCCGCTACTCCCAGGCGCTGGGCAGCCGCGGCCTGATGTTCAGCCTGGGGGGCACGCTGAGCGAATCCAGGCCGGGTGGAAGCCTGTCGAGCCTGGGGATCCAGAGCAACTCGGCCGCGTTGGCGCCCCGACTTCGTTATGCGCTGCAGCGGTCGCGCGCCAGTTCGGTCTATCTCGAGGGCGGACTGGCCCTCAACAGCAGCAAGACCACGATGGCCGAGTCCGTGCTGACGCAAGACCGGTCCAGCGTGCTCGATCTGGCCGGCTCCTGGGTCTTGAATGGCTGGATGGATGGCACGCAAAGCATCAGCCTGGGCATGTCGCACGGCATCGCTGCGCTGGGCGCCATGGACAGCCAGGCCTTGCGACCTTCGACGTCTGATTTCAAACCCCGGTTCCTGAAATTCGTGCTCAGCCTGCAGCGCACGCAGGCGCTACCGGGTCAGTTCAGTCTGGCCTTCAGTGCCAGCGGTCAGTACTCTGGCGACAGGTTGTTGGCCGGTGAACGGCTGGCTTTTGGCGGCAGCGCGATTGGCCGGGGTTTTCCGGCGGGCACCATCTCCGGCGACCGGGGATTGGGCGCCAGCCTGGAGTTGACCCGCCCATTCAAGCTGGGCCTTGACCCGGCCGTCAGCAACTTCCAGGTCTTTGTGTCGACCGACAGCGCGAGCACGCGCACCAATGAATCCACCAACATCCCTGCGACATCGGCTCACCTCAGTTCTCAGGCCCTGGGAGTGCGCTTCAATGTCTTGACTGACACCCTGGTTGACCTGCGCATCGCGCGCGCCAATCAGGCCCTGGTCAGTGACGACCCGGGACGCCGCAAGCGACTGCTGATCGAGGTCACCAAGCCTTTTTGACGGCCGGTTGGTGCCCCCGCCAGCGGCAACCCGCTGCGTTGGCGCACTCGCCTGCTGCTACCATCGATCGAAGTTTCAGCCCCCTCGACTGCTTGGCGATCGGCAATCCGCAGGCTGATCAACAAGACAGGCCAGCCACAGCGTCTAGACGACCCCATCCGCTTCGAAACGCCGGCCCCACTTGCAGATGTCCATCCACCACGCCCTGTCCGGAGCCCAGCGATGATTCGACCCCTCTACCGCGCCTGTTGGCCCGCCGCGCTGGCGCTGTTGTTCAGCCTGCCGTTCTGCCTGCCTGCCGCCGCCCAGGAATTCCCGAGCAAGTCCTTGCGCGTGGTCGTTCCCTGGCCCGCCGGCGGTCTGGTCGACGTCGCGGCGCGCCTGGTTGGCGTCAGGCTGCAGGCCGCACTCGGACAGGCCGTGGTGGTCGACAACAAAGTCGGCTCTGGCGGTGTGATCGGGGCTGACCTGGTGGCCAAGTCGCCTGCCGATGGCCACACACTGGTCTTCACGACCAGCGCGCTGACGATCAACGCGGCGCTGCGTGGCAAACTGCCTTTCGATGTGGTCAAGGACTTCGATCCGGTCGCGCTAGTAGCTTATGCACCATCGGTGCTGGTGGTCAGCCCGACGTCTGGCCTGAACAGCGTCAAGGACCTGGTCGCGCTGGTGAAATCCAAGCCGGGCAAGATCAGCTATGCCTCGGCGGGCATCGGCTCTCCGGCGCACCTCTCGGGCGAGTTGTTCAAGTCGCTGCTGGGGCTGGACGCGCTGCACATCCCCTACACCGGCGCACCGGCGGCGATGAACGACC
>CALQBT020000205.1 GCA_943328885.2 Bordetella parapertussis
GCGGCGCAGGCACATCGCCGCGCTTGACCTGGCCGGACGATCGGGTCAGGTCCTGACCGCCACCCTTGAGCAGACTCGACGAGTCGCCCGATCCCGAACCGCCGTTGAGCAGCGCCACCTTGAGCGGGCTCTGAAAATAATCGGCGATACCTTTCTTGTCGCCCTCCGAGGTGCTGCCCAGCAGCCACATCAGCAGGAAAAAAGCCATCATCGCGGTGACGAAATCGGCGTATGCGATCTTCCAAGCACCGCCGTGCGCCGCATGGCCGCCCTTCTTGACCTTCTTGACGATGATCGGCTGCAGCCGTTTCGCGTCGCCTGCCATCGCTGCGCCTCATTTCTTCTTCACGTGAGCCTCAAGCTCGATGAAACTGGGCCGATCACCCGAGAACAGCACCTTGCGGCCAAACTCGATCGCCACCTGCGGCGCATAGCCCTGCATGCTCGCGAGCAAGGTGGTCTTGATGCACTGAAACTCCTTGCCCGCGTCCTCGACCTTCTGCTCGAGCAGGCCGCCCAGCGGCTCGACGAAGCCATAGGCCAGCAGGATGCCTAGAAAAGTGCCGACAAGCGCCGAACCGATCATCCCGCCCAGCACCGCCGGCGGTTGGCCGACCGACCCCATGGTGTTGACCACCCCCAGCACTGCCGCGACGATGCCGAAGGCCGGCAGGCCACCAGCCAGCCGGGCGATCGCCGCGACCGCGGCGTGCTGCTCCTGGTGATGGGTCTCGATCTCGCTGTCCATCAGGCTTTCGATCTCGTGGGCGTTCAGGTTGCCCGAGACCATCATCCGCAGATAGTCGGTGATGAACTCGGTGACATGGTGGTCGCTGGCGAACGTCGGATACTTCTGAAACAGCGGCGAGTTCTGCGGCTCCTCGACGTCTTTTTCGATCGACATCAAGCCCTCCTTGCGGGCTTTTTGCAGGATGTCGAACATCAGCGCCAGCAACTCCAGGTAGCGCGTCTTGCTGAAGCGCCCGCCCTTGAAGCACTGGCCCAGACCACGCAGCGAGGCCTTGACGACCTTCATCTGGTTGTTGGCCAGAAACGCACCCAATGCGGCACCGAGAATCGTGATCAGTTCGAACGGCAGCGCGTGCAGGATCACGCCGATGTTGCCGCCGTGAGCGACGTAGACACCGAAGATGCAACCCAGTGCGAGTATCCAGCCGACGATGACGAACATGTTGGGGCGCGGGTTTGGCCTGCAGCGCCAACCCGAAGCGGGCGGCTTGGAGAACTTATCGGCCGAGCCGACGGGCGCTTGAGACGATGCGCCGCGGGTCTGTCGCAGTTCGCACCGGCCTCAACTCACCAGGCAGTCGTGCGCGTCGGGCACCCGGATCGATCCTGCCTGGCGACCCTTGCCGGCCCGCGCGGGGGGATTGCACAGGCCGCAGCGGTAGTGGCGTGCGATCTCGTGCGGATGGGTCACGAAGTGACCGCCGCAGCGATTGCAGGCGGTCAGGGTCAGCATGCCGTTGTCGACGAACTTCACCAGACGCCAGGCCCGGGTGATCGACAGCTGAGGCTCCAGCGATTGGGCAGCGATCTGTTCGAGGTAGAGCTTGTAGGCCTTGATCACGCTGTCGATCTCGTCGAGCGCAGCAACCTTGTTGAGGTATTCGTGGATGTTGAGAAACAAGCTGGCATGGATGTTGGGCTGCCAGGTCATGAACCAGTCGGTCGAAAACGGCAACTGACCCTTGCTCGGACTCTTGCCCGCCACCTCTTTGTACAAGCGCAACAAGCGCTCGTAGCTCAGGTCGGTCTCGCTCTCGAGAACCTGCAGACGGGCACCGAGTCGGATCAGCGCCACCGCGGTGTCGATCTGTTTGGCCTCGGTCAGGATGCTCTTGACGCGCATGACGAACTCCTTGAAGTTGTGATCGGGCGAGCCAGTGCCCGGGCGATCAAGCGGCTTCCTGGTAGCGACCGGCCATCAAAATCGAGGCATGCAGGCGTGAGACGCTCTCGTTCGCAGCGCCCTGGCCATGGCTGGTCAACAGACCCCAGACCAGATCGTCCTCGCAGCGCATGCGGCACAACAAGGTGTTGCCCGAAGCCACTTTCATCACCTGCGTCGGCGTCAGCGCATCGATCATGCCAGCGCTTTCCTCGCTGATGCCGAGTCGAAACAAGGCTTGGTCGCGATCGCTGCGGATCAGGGTCTGGGCCAGCATCAGATAGGACAGGTTGGCTTCGCGGATTTCGGCGAGGATTTGCTCGGTGTTCATGGCGCTGTTTCCTGTGGGGTTGAAGAAAAGGGTGTGAAACAGACTGTATGGACGTGAACAAGCCCGCAACATCAGGCCAATTCGTCATCTTCGGTCCCGATTCTTCGATCCGGTCTGTCATCAAAATTCCTACAAGCTGTCAGGTCGGGCTGAGGCATGCCGGGCGCGACGCCGCATCCGGGCCGGCCCAGCAGCAACTGAACCTTGGCTGGCAGTGCTGGCGCGAGGGATCGGGCTGGCGCACAAAAAAAGCTTGACAAGGCGAAAAAATTGCGCTTTGCAAGACCCTCAAGTCACAAATGACCTGCGCCGATACCGCTAGCAACGGGCGGTCTGCAAGACCCTCGCCGCCACCCGAGTGACGCCGGTGCCATTGCCGGGATTCATGCAGCCAAAAGGACATTACTGTGCCCCAGACCATCAACACCAACCTCAACTCGCTCAACGCGCAACGCAACCTCAGCACGTCACAGTTTTCGCTCGCGATCTCGATGCAGCGACTCTCGTCGGGCCTGCGGGTCAACTCGGCCAAGGACGACGCTGCCGGGCTGGCCATTGCCGAAAGAATGACGTCTCAAGTACGCGGTATGAACACATCAGCCAGAAACGCCAACGACGGCATCTCGATGGCGCAAACCGCC
This sequence comes from Bordetella parapertussis, assembly GCA_943328885.2. Classification (GTDB taxonomy): domain Bacteria; phylum Pseudomonadota; class Gammaproteobacteria; order Burkholderiales; family Burkholderiaceae_C; genus Pseudaquabacterium; species Pseudaquabacterium parapertussis_A. The sequence goes on from CALQBT020000205.1 coordinate 2,885, forward strand.
GAGGGTGCGCTCGGCAAGGTGAGCGACTCGTTGCAGCGCATGCGCGAGTTGTCGGTGCAAGCGGCCAACGCCACCAATTCCGACAGCGACAAGAACTCGCTCGACAAGGAGTTCGGCGAACTGGCCAAGGAGATACAGCGTGTGCTCGGCGGCGCCAGCTTCAATGGCCAGCACATGCTGGGCGCCGACGCCAAGGCCTTCCAGTTCCAGGTTGGCGCCAACACCAGCAGCAACGACACCATCGACATCACCACCACCGACCTGACCGCCGACGCGACGGTCACCGCGGTGGCCGGAACCGACAACGCCGGCGCGGGCCGGGCTGTGATCGACTCGACAGCCACGGCCGCCACGATCAAGACCGTGATCGACAATATCGACCTGGCGATCAGCACGGTCAGCGACCAGCGCGCGGTGATGGGTGCATCGCAGTCCCGATTCGATTCGGTGATTGCCAACCTGCAGAGCTCAGTCGAGAACCAGACCGCAGCACGCAGCCGCATCATGGACACCGACTTCGCCGCCGAGACTGCCAACCTCAGCCGCGCCCAGATCCTGCAACAAGCCGGTAACGCGATGGTGGCGCAGGCCAATCAGCTGCCGCAGCAGGTTCTGACACTGCTTCGATGAAGAGTTCATCCCACGCTGAAACCCGCGCCGAACTCGCCGCTGAAAGCAGCACCGCCTGACGAGGGCCGGGCCGAGGCTGGCCCATGATCCCAAGCTCTCAGACCTCAGAACGATAGCCTCAGGCCCCGCGGCAACTGCCGACGGGGCCTGAGTCGCGTGGGCGCGCCGAATCGAACTGAGACCGCAACCGGCCTCATTTCCAGGCATTGCGGTGTTGCCGTCCTTCTCACAATAGACCCCGATGCTCGCGCTGCCGTACAAGCCTTGTTCGGTCCGAACATCGACAGCGCGGGTCGGTTTGTTGCCAGCGGCGGCAAACGCCACATCCGCCTTTGATCACCGGCTGTGCAGGCCGGGAATCGTCATCTCTTGAGGAATGGCCCCTATGCCCCAGACGATCAACACCAACCTGAACTCGCTCAACGCCCAGCGCAGCCTGAGCTCTTCACAGAACTCATTGTCGACCTCGATGCAAAGGCTGTCATCGGGACTGCGTGTGAACTCGGCCAAGGACGATGCCGCCGGGTTGGCGATCGCCGAGCGCATGAGCGCCCAAGTCCGCGGCATGAACACAGCCGTGCGCAACGCCAACGACGGCATCTCGATGGCCCAGACCGCCGAAGGCGCGCTCGGCAAGGTCGCCGATTCGCTGCAGCGAATGCGCGAGCTCGCGGTGCAAGCCGCCAACGCCACCAACTCCGACAGCGACAAGGATTCGCTCGACAAGGAGTTCGGCGAACTGGCCAAAGAGGTGCAGCGCGTGCTCAGCGCGACGACCTTCAACGGCAAGCATGTGCTGGCCGCTGACGCAGGGGCGATGAGCTTCCAGGTCGGCGCCAACACCAGCAGCAACGACACGATCGACATCACCACCGTCGACCTGACCCAGGACGCCACGGTCACCGCCGTGGCAGGCACCGACAGCATCGGCTCCGGCCGATCGCTGATCGACGCGACCGCATCGATTGCAGCAGTCCACAGCGTGATCGACAACATCGACCTCGCACTCGACCGCGTGAACAACGAGCGCGCCACGATGGGCGCATCCCAGTCTCGCTTCGACTCGGTGATCTCCAACCTGCAGGTCTCGGTCGAGAGCCAGACCGCCGCGCGCTCACGCATCATGGACGCCGACTTTGCGGCCGAGACGTCCAACCTGAGCCGCTCGCAAATTCTGCAACAAGCCGGCAATGCGATGGTTGCGCAGGCCAATGCGCTGCCGCAGCAGGTGCTCAAGTTGCTGCAGGGTTGAACGGCGCGTAGCCGGCGACGCGCTGCCGGGTCATGTCGCACCCCCCTTCGGGCACAGGCTTGACGCGGCTGCTCTGAATCTCGGTTCAAGTCCGGCCCAGCAGCGCCGAAACCGTGATGAATCAGGAGCATCACGCCATGAGCACAGCCCCCATCAACAGCGGCAGCATCAGCTCGACCGGCATCGGCAGCGGGCTCGATGTTGCCAGCCTGATCACCAAGATGATGGCGGTCGAGAGCCGGCCTCTGACTGCTCTGCAAACCCAGGCCGGCGCGCTGGGCCAGCAGTTGTCGACCGTGGGAAAGCTGCAAGCCTACTTTGCCGAGTTGCAAGCCCAGTCCAACGCGCTGACGTCCAGTGCTTTGTGGCGCGCCACCACTGCCACATCGACAGACCCCGGCGCGGTCGCGGTGTCCGCCAGCAGCGGCGCGGTGGCGGCCAGTCATGATGTGTCGGTCAGTCGATTGGCGGCGGGCCAGACCGTCACGAGCGATGCCTTCGCCAGCACCGCGACTTTCGGTCCAGGAAGTTTGACCATTTCGATTGGCAGTTACGACAGCGCTCCGACAGGCACGAACTTCAGTGCCAAGGCTGGCAGCACGCCTGTGACGATCAGCATCGCCAGCGCCGACACCAGCCTGAGCGCGTTGCGCGACCAGATCAACGCCGCGGGCGCTGGCGTCACCGCGGCCATCGTCAGCGACGCCTCCGGCGCCAGGCTGAGCCTGCGCTCCAAGGACACCGGCGCCGAAAATGCTTTCCGCATCACCGCCAGCCAGAGCGGCGACCCGGGCAATCCGGCAAGTGGGCTGTCGACCTTGGCCTA
>CALQBT020000206.1 GCA_943328885.2 Bordetella parapertussis
AGGTGATGGGGTTTTCTGATCTCGTGCTGGTGCGCCCGCGCTTTGCCGACGTGCTGAGCCAGGAGGACACGGTGGCGATGGCCAGCGGCGCGGCCGACATCCTGGTGCGCGCGCGCGTCGTCGACAGCTTGGTCGAGGCACTGGATGGCATCAGCCACGCCTGCGCCACCGCGATGACGCCGCGCGACTTCGGTCCGCCCACCGCGGCGCCACGCGATCATCTGCCGGCGCTGGCAGCCCAGGTTGCCGGCGGGGTGCAACGGGTCGCTTTCGTGTTTGGCAGCGAGCGCTACGGCATGCTCAACGAGGACGTTTGGCGCTGCCATGTCTGCCTGAGCATCCCCACCCATCCCGATTACGGCTCGCTCAACCTGGCGCAGGCGGTGCAACTGATCGCCTACGACTGGCGCTGCGCGCTGGGCGGCCACGCGGTGCTGGCGCGCACTGCCGAACCGGTGCCCGCCGATGGCGCCGAGGTGGCCGGTGCGCTGGCCCATTGGCAACAGGTGCTCGAAGCGATCGGCTTTCTCGACCCGGCCGCGCCCAAGCGCCTGATGCCTCGGCTGCAGCAACTGATCAACCGGGCCCAGCCGACCCGCGAGGAGCTGCACATCCTGCGCGGCATCGCGCGAGCGCTTGGCAAGCAGGTCTGAGCGTTTCAGCCCGGACACCTGCAAGCCTTTTGATGACGTCATACACTGGAAAATCCCTGGTCTGGAACCCATCATGCTGAGCCGACTCCGTGAAGACATTGCCTGCATCCGAGAGCGCGATCCTGCTGCGCGCGGAACGTGGGAGGTGCTCACTTGTTATCCGGGTCTGCATGCGGTGATCTGGCACCGCTGGGCCCATGTCGCCTGGCGCCATGGCTTTCAGTGGGCCGGTCGATTCTTGTCGCATCTGGGGCGTTTTTTCACCGGCATCGAGATCCATCCTGGTGCCACGCTGGGCCGTCGGGTGTTCATCGACCACGGCATGGGCGTGGTGATCGGCGAGACTGCCGAGATCGGCGACGACTGCACGATTTACCAGGGCGTGACGCTGGGGGGCACCTCGCTGGGCCGCGGCACCAAGCGCCATCCGACGCTGGGCAAAGGCGTGATCGTCGGCGCCAATGCGCAGGTGCTGGGTGGTTTCCTGGTCGGCGAAGGTGCCCGCATTGGCTCGGGCGCGGTCGTGATGAAGGCGGTGCCTGCGGGCGCCACCGCGGTGGGCAACCCGGCGCGCATCCTCCAGGCTGCAGCCGACACGCAGCGCGAATCGGTCGCAGCCAAGATGGGTTTCTCCGCCTATGGTGTTACGCAGGGTGACGACCCGGTGTCACAGGCGATGAAAGGCTTGATCGACAGCGCTGCGGGCCAGGAGCATCAGATCGCGCTGCTGTGGCAAGCGATCGAGAAACTGTCGTCGGGCGCGCGCGAACTGCCGGGCGATCACTGCGTGCCGCAGGATGCGCGCACCACCGAGAACTTCGACGCTGAAGGCTTGAACCGACTGGTCAAGTGAGTCTGCGTCTAGCCCAATGCTTGCGCGGCTTCAAGCGCGCGGCGCGCGCTGCGCGCTCTTGGGCCTGAAGGCCCGGCACAAGGAGTCGTCGGTTTCGAGGTAAGGCCCACCGATCAGGTCGATGCAGTAGGGCACGGCAGCGAAGATGCCGGGCGCTGGCGGTTCGGCCTGCGGCAGCCCTTGCAGTGTCTCGGCGATGGACTTGGGCTGGCCCGGCAGGTTGATGATCAGCGCTTTGCCGCGGATCACCGCGACCTGGCGCGACAGGATTGCGGTGGGGACGAAACGCAGGCTGATGCTTCGCATCTGCTCGCCAAAGCCCGGCATCAGCTTGTCGGCCACGGCCAGCGTGGCTTCGGGCGTGACGTCGCGCGGTGCCGGCCCGGTGCCGCCAGTGGTCAGGACCAGGTCGCAGCCGACCTGGTCGACCAGGTCGCACAGCGCGGCACTGATGCGGTCCTGTTCATCGGGTATCAGCCGGGTTTCCCAGTGGATTGGATTTTTCAGTGCACGCGACAGCCAGTCGCGCAGCGCCGGCAGCCCCAAGTCCTCGTAGACCCCGGCCGAAGCCCGGTCGCTGACCGAGACCAAGCCTATCTTGACGGGCTCATACATCGGTTCGTGGGGGTTCGCAGCATCAGTCATCGGCGGGCGTTTCCTCTGGTTCGTCCGGATCTGCGGCTTGCTGCAACCAGGGCTTGATGAACTGGAACAACTCGCGGTAGCCGCGGCCGTTGCGCTGCTCGGGCGCGGTCGCAGCGTCCTTGCGCGCGGCGCGCATCAGGCTGCGCAGTTGCTGCAGGTCGCTCTTCGGATAGGTCTGGGCCCAGCGGGTGGCGGCCTCGTCGTCGGCCACCAGCTGATCACGCCAGAGCTCGACCTCATGCAGCAGCAGGGTCTGCTTGGCCGATCCCAGCTTGAAGCTGTCGACCGCCTCGCGCAGCGGCGCGGCGTCGGCAAAGCGCATCTGCTTGCCGATGTACTGCAGTTGCCGGCGCTTGCCCTCGAAGCTGCGGGTGCGGTGGTATTGCTCGATGGCGTCGCGCAAGATCTCTGGCATCGGTGTGTCGGCCAATCGCCTGGCCGGCAACTCGACCAGTTCCTCGCCCAGCGCCTGTAGCAGATGGGCCTGCTGCTTGAGCTTGGTCTTGCTCGGGCGTTCAGGCTGGTATTCGATCACCGGAGGGTCTTCAGGGCTTGGGCGCATGGGCCGTCATCGTGGCAGTGGATGGCTATCATTGTCGCCCACCCACGCCAGAGCAACCCCTCATGTCCGGTTCCACCATTTCCCAGGGTTTTGCCTTCGACCGCGCGCAGTTCCAGCAAATCATCGACGACACGCTGGCAATTGCCAAAGGCCTGGGCGCGACCGACGCCGCCGCCGAGGTCAGCGAGGGCGCAGGTCTGTCGGTGTCGGTTCGCAAGGGCGAGATCGAGAACGTCGAGCGCAACCGCGACAAGTCGGTCGGCATCACGGTCTACGCCGGCCAGCGTCGCGGCAATGCCAGCACCAGCGATTTCTCCAGCGCAGCGCTCGAGCAGACCGTTCGCGCCGCCTTCGACATCGCCCGATTCACGGCCGAAGACCCTGCCGCCGGCCTGCCCGATGCCGAAGACCTCGCCAGCCCCGAGGTGGTCGCGATCGATCTCGACCTGTTCCATCCCTGGGCCTTGGACGCTGACGGCGCGGCCGCGCTGGCGCGGCGCTGCGAGGATGCCGCATTCGCCACCGACCGCCGCATCAGCAACAGCGAGGGCGGCGGCACCTCGGACCAGCAAGCGCATTTCTGGGCTGGTAACAGCCGGGGTTTCCGTGGCGGCTATGCCAGCTCGCGCCATTCGATCTCGGTCGCCCCGATTGCTGGCAAGGGCGCGAACATGCAGCGCGACGCCTGGTACAGCTCGCAGCGCGACGCTTTGGACCTGGCCTCGCCCGAGGCGGTAGGCCGCTACGCTGCCGAGCGCGCGCTGTCGCGCCTGAAGGGACGGCAGGTGCCGACCTGCGAGGTGCCTGTGCTGTTCGAAAACACGCTGGCCGCGGGCATGCTCGGTGCCTATGTCCAGGCCACCAGCGGCGGTGCGCTGTACCGGCGCGCGACCTTCCTGCTCGACAGCATCGGCCAGCAGGTGATGTCCGCACACATCGACATCGACGAGGACCCCATGATCCGCAAGGGCAAGGGCAGTGCGTCGTTCGACGACGAAGGGGTTCGAACGAGGTCGCGCCGGGCGCTCGACGCCGGGGTCGTGCAAGGCTATTTCCTGTCGACTTATTCGGCGCGCAAGCTCGGCCTGAAGACCACCGGACACGCCGGCGGCTCGCAGAACCTCAAGCTCAGCAGCCGTCTGACCCGGCCCGGCGACCACCTCGACGAGATGCTGCGCAAGCTGGGCCGCGGCCTGTTCGTCACCGAGCTGATGGGTCAGGGGGTGAACTACGTCACGGGCGACTACTCGCGCGGCGCCGCCGGCTATTGGGTCGAGGGGGGGCGCATCCAACACCCGGTGCACGAGGTCACCATCGCTGGCAACCTGGGCGAGATGTTCAAGCAGATCGTCGCGGTCGGTGCCGACGCCTACACGATGGGCGGCAAGACCGTGGGCTCGATGTTGTTCGAGCGCATGAAGGTCGCGGGCAGCTGACAGGGATTACACAGCCGCGACAAGCGCTTCAGGTCTGCAGCATCATCTGGCCGTCGGAGGGCTGCTGCGCCGCCACGCAGCTTGCAGCGTTCGCTGCTGGCGTGGCGCCAGCGGGCGTCCAGAACACGCCACTGGCGAGCGGCGAATCGCGCAGTCGGCGGTAGAAGTTACCGTTGATCTGGGTGCTCGCCACCAGAAACTCGTGGAATTGCCTGAGCAGTTCTTGGTCTGGCTTGAAGCTGGGTGCGTCGGCCCAGAAGCTGTGCATGTCGCCGCGGTAGGTGAGCCCTTCGACGTCGAAAATTGCCTTGCCGCAGACCTTGGTCGATCGGCCATGGTGTAGGGCCTGCAGTCCGGCCGTGCTGTTGATCACCACCACGCCGCGGGCGTGACTGAGCAACGCTGGCAGGTGCTGGTCGTGTAGGTACAGGCAGCGATCGCCCAGGCCCAACTGCTTGGCCAGGCGTCGTATCAGGCGCGAATAGTCGCCATGGGCGCGGTCCATCGGGTGGTGCTTGATCACCAGCAGGGACTCGGGCGGCGCATGTCCGGCGAACGAGACCATGACGGCCTCGATGAAGGCGGCCACGTCGGGGTAGGGTGAGTGGTTACGGATCTGCGCGTCGCCGCGCACTTGCAGTGGCACCAGGAAGTAACGCCCGCTGTCGGTGACGGTCAAGCGCTCTTGCAGGCCGCGCTCGCGCAAGGCCAAGCAGGCTTTGCGCCAAGCGCCGCGCAGCCAGCGTAGCGCCTCCGCCGCGTCGAGCGCGCGGTGGTGCTCGTAGTGGGGGTAGGCGCGCCGGCCCAGTGTCGCGGCTGCGGCGTACAGCACCGACCACAGTGCGCCGTGCCAGTACGCGTTGCCCACGCGTTCGGGACTATCAGGGGCCAACCGGTCGTCGCGGCGGTACCGTCCGGGCAGGCGGGGCAGGCGCGAGTGGCCGTTGACGCCGAAGCGTTCCAGTGTGATGTAGTCGGGGCGCACATAGCCTTCCTCGAACACGCCGAGCTCCAGGTCGCGGCGCAGCGTGATCTCGCGCGCCACACGATGGAGAGGCCGACAGTCGCCGAACAACAGCACCACGTCGACCTGCCAGCGGTCGATCAGCAACTCCAGCGCTGCCGGCCACTGGTCGATCGTTCCTCGGAAAGCGTGCGCGCCGCGCCGGTAGAACAAGGCATCGCCGGCATTGAAATTGACCTTCTGCACGGTGGCACCGGCCTGGCGCAGATCGTTGGCGAGGCGGCTGAAGAACGGCCCCATCGGGCCCTGCAGCAGCAGGACCGTGTGGCCAGCGAACCGAGAAAGACCGCCGTCTATCATCGCTGACCCCAGCCCAGGACAGGGCGCAGCAGGCGCTGCAACAAGCTTGGGCCAGCGCTGGCGCTGCGCCAGCTCAGCAGGTCGGCCACTGCCTCCTCG
>CALQBT020000207.1 GCA_943328885.2 Bordetella parapertussis
GATCAGCACGAAGGAATCGTTGGTCGAGGTGTCACCGTCGATCGTGATGCGGTTGAAGCTGGCGTCGGCAGCTTCACGCAGCAGACCTTGCAGCAAGCCGGGTGCGATCACCGCGTCGGTGGCCATGAAGCCCAGCATCGTCGCCATGTTGGGCCGGATCATGCCGGCACCCTTGCTGACACCGGTGATCGTGACGGTGCAGCCCCCAATCTGCAACTGGCGCGACGCCGCCTTGGGCAAGGTGTCGGTGGTCATGATGCCTTGGGCCGCAGCCAGCCATCGGTCGGACTGCAGGTCGGCGATCGCCCCGGGCAAGCCCGCCTCGATGCGCTCGACCGGCAGCGTCTCCATGATCACGCCGGTGGAAAAAGGCAGCACCTGGGCCGGTGCCAGATCCATCAGCGCGGCCAGCGCGGCGCAGGTGCTGCGCGCGCGAAGCAAGCCGTCGGCACCGGTACCGGCGTTGGCATTGCCGGTGTTGACCACCAGCGCGCGGATGCCAGCGCCACTGCCCAGATGCTCGCGGCAGACCTGGACCGGCGCAGCACAGAAGCGGTTGGTGGTGAAGACGCCAGCCACGCTGGACCCCGGTGCCAGCGCCAGCACGACCAGGTCGTCCCGGTTGGGCTTGCGGATGCCGGCTTGCGCAACACCGAGGCGGACACCGGCGACGGCGTGCAAGCTGGCGGGATCGGGCGACAACAGGTTGACGGGCATGCAGACCTCGGGACTCTGGCAGGACTGCGAATTGTAGGTGGCGGTCTGCTGCCGATCGAAGCCAGGTACAAGCGCCAACCCAGCCGCGCCCAGCCGCAGGCAACAAAAAAGCGGCCGAAGCCGCTGCTTGTCCAAGCCGGGCTGCGCCCGGATCGACCGCTCAGCTCTTGCGCCGACGACGCGCCAGGAAACCGACGGCGCCCAGACCGGCCAGCATCATCGCGTAGGTTTCGGGTTCCGGCACTGGCGGCGGCGCGATCGGGGTCGTGGTCAAGGAAATGGATCCATTGAAGCTGCCCCCACCGAACGACGAACCGCCGACGACGATCGTATGCATCGTTGCGGTCACTCCAGTCACCGGACCGTAGGTCCAGTAGTCGATAGAAGCGGACGGCTGAGTGATGTCGAGAACGGGCGTGAACGAATTGCCGTCGAAGCTCGCCGACGAGATGTTGTAACCCTGACCCAGCAGCGAATTCGCTGTGAGCAACGACGTGACGATATCGATGCCGCTGAACGCCGACAAGTCAAGGTCAAACGTGTTGAGCGCACTCGAAGCTGAGAAGGTCCCCGCGTACTGGGTTGCTGAGATCATGTTCAAAGTGATCGGTGTACCGGCCATGACGCCAGAACTGATCGCCAATGTTGCAAGCACTGCTGTAGATAAAACTCGTATTTTCATTGATTACTCCCGCGGCGCAACGACGCTTGGACAACGCAATTGCGACAGATTTCGACCCTGAGGACGGATAGACCTTCGGCTAACTAGAAGCCTTGGCAATGACCATAGTCTCAGGATCTCGCGGCAGCCACCCCACAGACAGGGGACAGTAACTGTTATAGGGGGATGGCCCAAACCGGTTTGTGAACGCAACGAACAGGCACCGCCAGGCTAGGTCGGACCCGCAAATCCGAGCGCCGCCAAGCACCGCGACGCAGGCCGTCTGATCAAGCCAGCTTGCCGTGGCAAACCTTGTACTTCTTGCCACTGCCGCAGGGGCAAGGGTCGTTGCGGCCGACCCGCGGCACCTCGGCCACCAGCGTGGACGGCTCGACCGCCTGGCTGACGCTGCCGTCTTCGTTGGGATGGGTGTAAGTGATGTTGCTGAGTTGGGAAGCCTGCAGCTCCATCGCCTGCGCGGCCTCGGCCACTTGCTCCTGGCTCTGGATGCGCACCGTCAACAGCAAGCGGGTGACTTCCATCTTCACCACATCGAGCAACTGGCTGAACAACTCGAAGGCCTCGCGCTTGTACTCTTGCTTGGGGTTCTTCTGCGCATAGCCGCGCAAGTGGATGCCCTGGCGCAGGTAATCGAGCGCCGCCAGATGCTCACGCCAGTGGCTGTCGATGGCCTGCAGCAGCACCATGCGCATGAAGGGGTTGAACTGCTCGGGGCCGACCTGAGCCAGCTTGGCGTCAAACACCGCATCGGCGGCTGCGACCACGTGGTGCATCACGTCTTCGTCGGTGATCGAGTCGCTGCGTTCGACCAGGGCGGCCACCGCTACCGGCACCTGCCACTCCTCGGCCAGCGCGCGCTCAAGCGCGGGCAAGTCCCATTGCTCTTCGACGCTTTCGGCCGGCACCCAGTTGCGCACCACAGCTTGCATCGAACTGCGGCGCAGGTTGGTGATTTGCGCCAGCACCGAATCGGACTCCAGAATCTCGTTGCGCTGCTGGTAGATCACCTTGCGCTGGTCGTTCGACACGTCGTCGTACTCGAGCAGTTGCTTGCGGATGTCGAAGTTGCGGGCCTCGACCTTGCGCTGCGCCCCAGCAATGCTGCGGCTGACGATGCTGGCCTCGATCGCCTCGCCCTCGGGCATCTTGAGCCGGTCCATGATCGCGCGCACCCGGTCGCCGGCGAAGATGCGCATCAGCGGGTCTTCCAGCGCCAGGTAGAAGCGGCTCTGGCCCGGGTCGCCCTGGCGACCCGACCGACCGCGCAGTTGGTTGTCGATCCGGCGGCTCTCGTGGCGCTCGGTGGCGATGATGCGCAGTCCGCCGGCCACCTTGACCGCGTCGTGCAGGCCTTGCCATTCGTCCTTGAGCTGCTCGATGCGGCTGGCCTTGTCGGCTTCGGCGATCGACTCGTCGGCCTCGAGCAGCTGCACTTGTTTCTCGACGCTGCCACCGAGCACGATGTCGGTGCCGCGACCCGCCATGTTGGTTGCGATGGTGATCACGCCGGGACGGCCTGCCTGGGCCACGATCTCGGCCTCGCGGGCATGCTGCTTGGCGTTGAGCACCTGGTGTGGCAAGCCCGCTTTGGTCAGCAGGTCTGAGATCAGCTCGGAGTTCTCGATCGAGGTGGTGCCCACCAGCGTCGGCTGGCCACGCAGGTGGCAGGCCCGGATGTCCTCGAGCACTGCGTTGTACTTCTCGTGCGCCGTCTTGTAGATCAGGTCGAGGTCGTCCTTGCGGATCGTCGGCCGGTTCGGCGGGATCACCACAGTCTCCAGACCGTAAATCTCTTGGAACTCGTAGGCCTCGGTGTCGGCGGTGCCGGTCATGCCACCGAGCTTGTTGTACATCCGGAAGTACTTCTGGAAGGTGATCGAGGCCAGGGTCTGGTTCTCGCTCTGGATCTGCACGCCTTCCTTGGCCTCGACCGCCTGGTGCAAGCCGTCCGACCAGCGCCGACCCGTCATCAGCCGACCAGTGAACTCGTCGACGATGATGATCTCGCCTTGCTGCACGACGTAATGCTGATCCCGGTGGTAGAGGTGGTTGGCCCGCAGCGCCGCATAGACATGGTGCATCAGCGAGATGTTGGCCGCGTCGTAGAGGCTGGCACCTTCGGCCAGCAGACCGGCCTCACCGAGCAGGCGCTCGGCGTTCTCGTGCCCGTCTTCGGTCAGGAAAACCTGGTGGCTCTTCTCGTCGACGGTGAAATCACCGGGCTCTATCACGCCCTCGCCGGTGCGCGGGTCGGCTTCGCCGATCTGTTTCTTCAGGCCCGGGATGACCGCGTCGATGCGCACGTACATCTCGGTGTGGTCTTCGGCCTGGCCGCTGATGATCAGCGGCGTGCGGGCCTCGTCGATCAGGATCGAATCGACCTCGTCGACGATCGCGAAGTTCAACCCGCGCTGGACCCGATCCGCCAACTCGTAGACCATGTTGTCGCGCAGATAGTCGAAGCCGAATTCGTTGTTCGTGCCATAGGTCACATCGGCGGTATAAGCGGCCTGCTTCTCCTCGCGGTTCAGCCCAGGCACGTTGACGCCTACCGTCAGTCCGAGGAAACCGTAGAGCCGACCCATCCATTCGGCGTCGCGCCGTGCCAAGTAGTCGTTGACCGTCACCACATGCACGCCCTTGCCCGACAGTGCGTTGAGGTAGACCGGCAGCGTGGCCATCAAGGTCTTGCCCTCGCCAGTGCGCATCTCGGCGATCTTGCCGTCGTGCAGCGCCATGCCGCCGATGTACTGGACATCGAAGTGCCGCATCTTCAGGCTGCGTTTACCGGCCTCGCGAACCACCGCGAAGGCCTCGGGCAAGAGCTGATCGAGGGTCGTCCCCTGGGCGATACGCTGTCGAAACTCATCGGTCTTGGCGCACAGCGAGGCGTCGTCCATGCGCTCGAACTGCGACTCGAGCGCGTTGACCTTGTCGCCCACACGGCGGTACTGCTTGAGCAGCCGCTCGTTGCGGCTGCCAAAAATCGAGGTGAGAAGCTTGGGCAACATGCGGCGTCAATGGCAGAGGAATCGGGTGGCGACTGGGGCGGTCAGAGCGAGCCGCCCAAGGCCTGTGTGAGATTGATGGCTTCGACGAGCGCTACCTCGGCAGAAGTGCCGACAACCCAAGGCGCAGGTGCCGCCGACGCCCCCTCTGAGTGGACAGCTCGCGCAAAGTCGTCAAGTTTATCATCGGGCCTGAATGCCATTCTGAGCTGCCCCACCGCCTTGCCAGCAGTTGTCCACTATGCCACCGTCACCCGACTCGCACGCCCGAACGCTGCTGCCCAGCGACACCCACGCGATCAGCCAGGCGATCGCCCAAAGCGAGCCACTGGCGGCGCTGGCCCAGCGCTTGCGTGCCTCGCAGTCCCGCCTGGACGCCTTGCTGCCCTTGCTGCCGGTGGCGATGCGTCCGCATGTGAAAGCCGGGCCGATCGACGAGGCGGGCTGGACCTTGCTGGCCACCAACAGCGCAGTATCGGCAAAACTGCGTCAAATGTTGCCCTCGTTGGAAGCGCACCTGAGGACCCGGGGCTGGGCAGGCCCACCCGTGCGGGTGAAGATGCTCAGTCCGGGCTGAAGGCCATACTTCGCAAAGCAAGAAGCCTGGTCATTCAGGCCTCCAACGAGGTGTGCTGGGGCGTGCGGGTGGAGTAGGACGCGCAGGATGTGATGGTGTTGGATCTCGCACCCCTGATATGGCTGCGGTGCCTTGATGCCATGCGCCATGCGCCGCCACCCGGCCAGCCAGGCCAAGAGAATTGCGCTTGGTCAGGTTCTAGCTGTCTTGAACGGGTCCAAATGACCGCGACCAGAGACATCCACCACATCAGCCAACAGCATCGCCAGGCTGGCGATGGCTTGGCAATCTTGGCCGCACGCTCTTTATGTCCAGGCTGAACAACTCAACCCGGCACACTGGTGTGGCAACACACACGACGAGTCTGGCCATTCCTCGCAGCCAGAACACCGGGCCGGCAATCCGTCTTCAGCCCACAACCTGGTAGTACAGATTCTGTGGGTGTTTCGCCTCTGCGAAGAAAAACCAGCGTTCGGCGATCAGGCCCGGGGCCTGCGCCAGCACGGCCAGCAGCAAGGGCAGACCCGAGTGCGTGGCCAGTGCCAACATCAACATCAGCAC
>CALQBT020000208.1 GCA_943328885.2 Bordetella parapertussis
GCTCCAGCATGCGGGCCGACTCCGTGATGCGCTTGGCGATCTCGTCGGCCGGGATGCCGATGTTCTTCAGGCCGAAGGCGAGGTTGTCGCGCACCGTCATGTGCGGGTACAGCGCGTAGTTCTGGAACACCATCGCGATGTCGCGTTCCTTGGGCTGCAAGTCGTTGACGCGGCGGTCCCCGATGCGGATCTCACCGCCGGTGATCTCCTCGAGTCCGGCGATCATTCGCAGCAGCGTCGACTTGCCGCAGCCCGAGGGCCCGACCAGTACCGTGAACGATCCATCGGCGATGTCGATGTCGACACCGTGCAGGATCGGCGTTTGGCCAAACTTTTTCTCAACCGACTGAATCGTGACGCTGGCCATATTTGCGGAAAGTGATGCGGAATCGCGAAGGGCGCCAAGCGCCGAGAACGGACTATCACCGCAGTGTGTAGCATTCCAAGGCGCAACACCAGAGGGAAAACCACACCCAGCGACATTCGGCCGGGGGTGATGGCAAGCCAGACGGTCAGCGTCAGGCCACGATGCCCGAAGCGCGCAACAGCGCGATGCCAGCATCGTCGATACCGAGTCCGCGCAACAGCGAATCGCTGTGCTCACCGCGCAGCGAAGCACCGCGATACAGCCCCGGTGTGCCGTGCAGGACGACCTGGGCGCCGTGGCGCAGGTACTCGCCCCATTCGCCGTGCAAGGCGGGCAGCAGCAGTTGCTCCGACACCGCCTGCGGATCATGCCGGAAGAAATGCTCAGGCAGCGCGGCGTCGGCCTGCACACAGCCCACACCGTGCGGGGCGAGCCGCGACTCCCAACTCGCCGCAGGCGCGCTGGCAAACAGCTGGCCGAGCGCGGCAACGACCGGCTCGCCACCGCTGCGCGCGCCGCTGAAATCGAAGACCGACAGGCCTGACATCGCACCGCCCAGCAGCGATTGCAGACGTCGCCACTCGTCCTCGCGCGCGATGGCCAGGAAGATCCAACCCTGGGCGCAGGGGTACAAGCGCCAGAGCGGGTTCAGGCCGAAACCCTCGCGATCGGGCAGTTCGCGATCGGCCTTGCCGGGGTAGCGCAGCGCATCGTCGGCATTGGCCCAGGCGTTGGCGCCGAACATGTCGACGAAGATCGGCTGCCCAAGGCCATGGCGGCGCTGCGCGCTGAGCCCGAGCAGCGCGGCCGAGCAGATCACCATCGAGGTGTTCGGGTCGGGGTTGACATCGTTGGCGCGCATCAGCCGGCGCGCGGTCTCGCGCAGCGCCGCCAGACCCATCCGTTCGGGAGGCGGCGCACCACCGATCTGCTGCAACACCCCGCCCATGGCGGCGCCGGGGATCGGGTGGGTGGACGGGCGAAGCGCGCCCGGCCCCGCCGGCCCATAGCCATTGGCCGAGACATAGACCAGCTTGGGGTTGATCGCAGCCAGCGTCGCGTAGCCCAGGCCGAGTCGCTCGGGCACGCCTGGCCGGTAGTTGTGGATGAAGATGTCTGCGCCCGCCACGAGTTGCTGCGCGATCTGCTGCGCCCGCGCCTGCTTCAGGTCCAGGCTGATCGACTCCTTGCCGGTGTTGACCCGCAGCGCCCCCAGACCTGGCGCCATGTTGCGGAACGGGTCGCCCTCGGGCGGCTCGAACTTGATCACCCGCGCGCCCAGATCGGCAAGCAAGGAGGCGGCGAAGGGCGCGGCGATGATGGTCGCGGCCTCGACGACCGTCACACCGTGCAGCGGTGGCTTGCGCGCTGCCGGGCGCGCCGCTGCCCGCGCCACCGGCACGGCCGTCGCAACCGGTCCCGGCCAGTCCGCCAGCACCTGCGCCGTGTGCTGCCCGATCGTCGGCGCCGGCGCGCCGACCGTCCCCGGCGGGATCGTCAGGTTCACCAACAGGCCAAGTTGCCGACCCTGCTCACCCAGCGGCACCAGGTGCCCGTTGGCCAGCAGGTCGGCGTCGTCGAGCGCTTGCTGGGTGCTCTGGTGCGGGTGGGAGGCGACACCGCCATCGGCGATGAAAATCTGCTGCCATTCGTCCAATGTCTTTTGCTGCAGCCGCACCAGCACCAGGTCGCGAAAGGCTTCGCGCGCAGGCTCGGGCCAGAGCTCGGTCGGCCCCGACACCCCGAGCGCCGCCAACTCGTCGCCCAGACCGATGGCGCGAACGAAGTTCATGAACAAGTGCGGCAGCAGGTTGCCCATCTGCAGCCAGCGGCCGTCGCTCGCTTGCAGCGGGTGGTAGTTGAGCGTGGGCATGACCTCGGCCGGGTCGGGCGGCGCGGGCAACTCGGGCTCGCCGCGCGAGCGCAGCATCTCGTTGACCTGCGCCGCCAGCACGTTGCCCAGCTCATAGGGCAGCAGGCCGCGCGCCAGCGAGGTCTCGATCACCTGGCCTAGACCGTCGCGCGCGACCGCGTGCAGCGCCGCCAGCACGCCCGCGAGCAGCGACTGCGAGGCCGAATGGGTGGCCACTTGCAGCGCTGCGTAGACCGGGCCGGGGCGCGCCGGCAAGCCGCGGAACTGCAGCATCCGACCCACCTTGGCAGCGACCAGTGCTTCGTAGGCCGGGTAATCGCGGTACGGGCCGCTGCGTCCGAACGCGCTGACCCAGGCGATCACGAGCCGCGGGTTGGCCTGCGCCAATTCGGCATCGCTGAGATCACCCAAGGCCAGCGACGGACCGCGCACCCAGACGTCGGCGCGCTGCGCCAGCCACAAGCCTTGCTGGCGCCGGGTGGCGATGTCGGCGTCGAGCACCGCGCTGCGCTTGCCGCGCAGCCACAAGGGCGCCGACGGCATGCCGCGCCAGGGGTCGCCGGCCGGCGGCTCCAGTTTGATCACCTGCGCGCCGAAATCACCCAGCACCATCGTCGTCAGCCCCGCCATCGGGCCCTGGCTTTCGTCGACCACCAGGATCCCGGTCAGCGCTGATCGGGTTTGCACCTCTGTGCTCATGGCCTGCTCCATAAACTGCCCCGGCAAGCCAGCGCACGAACCCGGTCATCGGCGACGGTTTCCGGCGGCAAGGTCATGGGTTCAGAAACGTCAAGGGTGAAAGAGGACTTCGTACAGCCCCCTCATTGAGAAGTCGGCCTTCGAACTGGCTGCGGCCTATGACGCTTGTTGCGGCCCCATGCGCTTGATGCGTCCCGTCTCCTGGTCAAACGCCGCACGCGAGATCTGATCCAGATTCGTGCCGGTGATGCGAATGAAACGCGACTTGTCCGGGTAATCGATCGCATGAATCGCCCCGTGCGAATAGACGCCGACCTCGCCCGGGTTGAGCCGATAGCGCCGCGTCTCCTCGACCTTGGCGACATCAGGATTTGTGCCATCGTCGGTGCGCCGGTACTCGGTCATGTCCGTGTAGCCGATCGCCTGTCCGTAGACGGCCCACGATTGACCGTGATCGTGGGGCGGGGATTTGCGGTGTTTTTCGTTGATGTGCGCAAGCACTTGGAAGCCAAGCTCCTGGTCCTCGTACATCAAGTGCAAGCCCGAGATCGCCTGCGACCCACAGGTCTTGTCGACGAACTCAGCGTTGCGCAAGATCTTGCCAAGGAGTTGGCGGACCGTCTCGATCTGCGGCTCATCCTGACCTTGCATCAAGGTGGACTTCAGGTCTTTGGTGAGCTCGTCAAACTCGTAGGCCATCGTCCATCTCCTTGTCAAAATCTAGTCAGAACATTGTATACAGCGCAGTCGGTTCCTCAGCCCGCGTCAAAGCCTTGGGCCGCCGCGTGACCACCGTGCAGCGAGCTTGGGCACGGGCAGTCTTTCAATTCCCGCCACAACAGTCGAGATAAAGAGTCTTCAGGCCAGCTCACAAGCCGCGCGACATTTCATGCTTGACAGGCGGACAGTATTTAATAATTCATCAAAAAAGCGACTGCGCTGTTCGGATGACTTTCGACCTTTCAGCGCGCCCGGGCAACAAGACCCTGACAAGCCTCATAAGATCGCGCTCTGGATGGCACGCCGTCCTGATGAACCGCTTGCCAACAGGAGAATCCCGATGACTGACAACAAGATCCGTTTCGATGATGGCGCAGGCTACGAGCAGATGATGGGCAAGTGGAGTCAGCTGGTCGGCGCCGACTTTCTTGACTGGCTTGACGCCCCTGCAGCGCTGCAGTGGCTCGATGTAGGTTGTGGCAACGGCGCATTCACTGAAATGATCGTCGAGCGCTGCGCGCCGGCTGCGGTCTCGGGGATCGACCCCGCCGAAGGGCAACTGCGCTATGCGCGCGAACGACCTGCAGCCCAGCTGGCGAGCTTCCAACTCGGCGACGCGATGGCGCTGCCGTTTGCCGACGATGCGTTCGACGTCGCGGTCATGGCCTTGGTGATCTTCTTTGTCCCCGAGCCGACCAGCGGCGTGGCTGAGATGGTGCGGGTCGTGCGTCCCGGCGGTTGGGTCTCAGCCTATGCCTGGGACATCCTGGAAGGTGGGTTTCCGCTGGCAGCGGTGCAGGACGAGATGCGCGCCATGGGCATCACGCCGGTGCTGCCACCGAGCGTGGCGGTCTCGCGGATGGCTGCGCTGCGCGCGGCCTGGACCGGTGCCGGGCTCGAATCGGTGCAAACGACGGCGATCACGGTAGACCGCAGCTTCGTCGAATTCGACGACTACTGGCGCACGGCCTTGCTGGGGTCGAGTGTCGGCCCGAAAGTCGCCTCGATGACCCCAGACGAGCGCGAAGGGCTCAGAGCCGGCGTGCGCGGCCGTTTGCGCGTTGCCGACGAGGGCCAGATCGTCATCAGCGCGCGCGCCAATGCAGTGCGCGGCCAAGTCCCGAGATAGCCGAAGCTTTCTCGATCGCGTCAGCGCTTGGCGTCTAGGCTGCGGCCATGAACCGGCACGCCGGCGCGCGCAGCGCTCAGGCGTTGCGGATCGTCAGCCCGCCGTCGACCGGCAGCGTCGCACCGGTGACGAAACCTGCCGCCGGCAGGCACAGCGACAAGGTCATCTGCGCAACCTCCTCGGGCTCGGCGTAGCGCCGCAGCGCCACCCGGCGGCGCGCGTACTCGGCCTTGTGCTCCTGCGAAATCCGCTCGGTCATGCCGGTGTTGATCGGACCCGGACAGATGCAGTTGACGGTGATCCCTTCGGGCCCGAACTCCACCGCCAGCGATCGCGTCAGGCCGACCACACCGGACTTGGCTGCGGTGTAAGGGCTGATGAATCGCGTGGCGCCCAGCGCCTCGGTCGACGCGATGTTGACGATGCGCGCATCGGTGGCGCGCCGCAGATGCGGCAGCGCGGCGCGAATCATCCGCACTTGCGCGGTCAGCAGCACGTCGAGGCTGCGCGCCCAGCGCGATTCGAAATCCTCGGTGTCGACCGCGCCGTGCAGCGAAATGCCAGCGTTGTTGACCAGGATGTCGATGCCGCCGAAGTGCTTGGCGATCTCGGCGACGACGCGGTCGATGTCGTCCTTGCGGCTGACATCGAGTTGCCAGCCGCGCGCGATCCCCCCGGCGCCGGTGATCTCGGCAACCACCGGATCGACCGGGCTGATGTCGAGCACGGCGACCTTGGCGCCTTCA
>CALQBT020000209.1 GCA_943328885.2 Bordetella parapertussis
GCACAGGACGATTGACATGGCGCTCGAAAGCACACAGGTCCGTTTGAAGCGCTGCCGCGCAGTCAGGCCTGTGATCAAGACCGGCCTCGGAGACTGACGATGTCCTACGGATCCTGGAAACCCTATGTGTCGGTCGCCCAGCGGCGCATGAAGGCCGAGAAAGCCGCTGCCAAGGCCCTCAAATCAGGCGCCCAGCTCGCGCCGATCGCCGCTTACCGTGGCGCGATCGCCAAGACCTTCTGGGGCAAAGCCTGGTGCGACAACCTCGAGCGCTACAGCGACTACGCCAACCGGCTGCCGCGAGGCCGCACCTATGCACGCAACGGTTCGGTGATCGACCTGCAGCTGACCCGCGGCCAGGTGCGCGCCCAGGTGATGGGCTCGAGCCTGTACCGGGTCGAGATCGATGTGGCCGCGCTGCCTGAAGCGAGCTGGCAAGCGATCGTCGCCGACTGCGCCGGGTCGATCGACTCGCTGGTCGGCCTGCTGCAAGGCCGCTTGAGCGAAGCGGTGATGGCGCGCATCAGCCAGCCCGGCAAAGGGCTGTTTCCGGCACCACGGGAGATCGCGCTGCGCTGCAGCTGCCCAGATTGGGCCGACATGTGCAAACACGTCGCGGCCGTTCTCTACGGCGTCGGCGCCCGACTCGACAACCAGCCCGAGCTGCTGTTTGGGCTGCGCAGCGTCGACGCCAGCGCGCTGGTGGCCCAGGCCGGCGCTGGCCTGCCCAGCACAGTCAAACCGCCGACCAAGCGCCGGTTGCTCGACAGCGCGATGCTGGCCGATGTGTTCGGGCTCGAGATGGCCGAGGAGGCGGTGCCCACGAAAGAGACCAAACCACCGCCCGCGATCAAGGCGGGACCGGGTAAGGCGCCGGCCAAGGCGCCGACCCAAGGGCCTGCGGCGCGCAAATCCGCGTCCGCCAAGAAGGCCGCGGCGAAAAAGGCCTCCAAATCCCGGAAAGTGGCCGTGGGCCCCTGAGGCTGTGAGCCTGACTCAAGCCTGCGAGCTGACCGAAGAACCTGACGACGAAAACGAGAGACTTGAGAAGGCGCTCGATCTCAGCCGCCAGTGACCGGTGGAAAGAACGCCACTTCGGCGCCGGCGGGCACCACCGTGGCCTCGTCGGCCATCACCTGGTTGAGCGCGCAGCGCAGTGCACGGCCGCGCGCCAGCAACTCGGCGTGTCGGCCACCGCGGTCGATCAGCGCATCGCGCAACTGGCCCAGCGTCTGGCCGGCCGGCAAGGCAACGGTTTCGCTGGCACCCAAGGCCTCGCGCAGCGCGGCGAAATAGCGCACGGTGATGGGCAAAGTCGGGGTCAAGATCAGGCGCCGATCAAAGAGGACAGCAGCAACAAGTTCACGCTGTCACCGCGCTGCACCACCTGCCCCGAAGGGTTGTCGACCAGACCGTCGGCCCAGACTGCGGAGGTCAGTACGCCTGAGCTCTGGTTGGTGAACAGTTCGACCCCGCCTTCAGCGTTGAATCTGACACGCAGGAACTCGCGCCGCACATCGGGCTTGGGCCAGTCAAAATCGGCGCGCACACGCAGCGCTGTCGGCAACGCCGCGGGCATGCCTTGCAGCGCACGCAGCACCGGCGCGACCGCGAGCAAAAAGGTCACAAAGCTAGACACCGGGTTGCCGGGAAGGCCGATGAACAGCGATTCGCCTTCGTCGACCGCAGACGCTGGCGAGCCGGCACGGCGCACCGCGCCAAACACCAGCGGCTTGCCGGGCTTCATCGCGACCTGCCAGGCTTCGAGCCAGCCCTCGGCCTTGACCGCCGGCTTGATGTGGTCTTCCTCGCCGACCGACACCCCCCCTGAGGTCAGGATCAGGTCGCTGTGCTGGGCGGCTTGGCGCAGCGCGTCGCGGGTGGCATCGAGACGATCGGGGACGATGCCCAGGTCGGTGACCTCGCAGCCCGCAGCCTGCAGCAGGCCGCGCAGCGTGAACCGGTTGCTGTTGTAGATCGCACCGGGCCGCAGCGACTCGCCCGGCATCACCAACTCGTCGCCCGTGGAAAACAACGCGACCCGCGGCCGGCGCCGAACGTTGAGCCGGGACGCGCCGACCGACGCGGCCAGGCCCAGCGCCTGCGGCGTGAGACGGCTGCCGCTGGCCAGCACTTCGGCGCCGTGCTGCACGTCCTCGCCGCGCCGGCGTATCCACTGGCCAGTCTGCGGCACCACGGTGAAGCGCACCGCGCCCAGGCCTAACCCCGCCAAGTCGGCCTGCGCCTGCTCCTGCATCACCACCGTGTCAGCACCGGCGGGCAGCTGCGCACCGGTGAAGATGCGCGCTGCCGTACCAGGCTCAAGCGGGTTGCCGACGACGCCTGCGGGGATGCGCTGGCTGACCGGCAGCAAAGTGCCCGGGCTTGAGAGATCGGCCACGCGCAGCGCATAGCCATCCATCGCGCTGTTGTCGGCCGGCGGCACGTCCAGGCCCGAGACCACGCCGCGCGCCAGCACCCGGCCCAGCGCGTCGAAAGTATCGACCTTCTCGATCTCGGGAATCACACGGTCGCGCGCGACCGCGAGCATCCGGGCCAGCACCTCGTCCAGGCTCAGCAGCGTGGGCCTGGCGCTTGGAGCGGCGTTTTGGCGCGGGATCTGCAGCGCATCAGCCATGGGGGTTGGGGAGGTATTCATAGCGCTGCGCAGTGTCGATCAGATGCGATGCCAGTACCGCGACCGCGGCCATCTCGAACACCGGCAGCGCGGTGGCCTGCGGCAACGCCTCGGGTGTGTCGGTGGCGATCAGCGTGACGTAAGGGTCATCCGGGTAGCCCGGCGCCTGGCCGAGCGCAGCGCGCCAAACCTCGACCTTGAGGATGTCCGCGTGCTTGAAGCCCTCGACCAGCAACCAGTCGCAGTCGGCCATCTCGGCGATCAGCTGGTGCACCGTGGGCTGGCCCTCGACCTCATACTCGCGCAGCAGCGCCAGTCGTTGACCCGAGGCGACCAGCACCTCGAGGGCCCCGGCCTGGCGGTGACGCCAGCTGTCCTTGCCGGGCTGGTCGATGTCGAAGCGTTTGTGCGCATGCTTGATCACCGACACGCGCTGGCCGCGGGCCTTGAGCTCGGGGATCAGTTGCTCGATCAGCGTGGTCTTGCCGACGCCCGACGGTCCAAAAAAGCCCACGACCTTCATGCGGTGACCTTCATGGAGCGCAGTGCTGTTCGACATAGGCTTTGACCCGCGCCACGTCGACCGGCATCAAGACGAAACGCTTGGGCAGGTCCTCGAGGCCTTCGAGCGCCGCGGGCCTCAGCGGCGCCCGGCCCAGCGCCTCTTCAATCGTCGCAGCGAATTTGGCTGGCAGCGCGGTCTCGAGAACGACCATCGGCACACCCGGCTGCTGGTGTTCGCGGCCGACCTTCAAGCCGTCGGCGGTATGGGTGTCGATCATGTCGTGGTGGTCGGCCCAGGTGCTGCGTATCGTTGCCAGTCGGTCGGCATGGCTGCTCTTGCCCGAGACGAAGCCGAAAGCCGCGATGCGCGAGAACTCCTCGGGCGTGAGCTGGAAACCGCCGTCTCGTGCCAGCGCAGGGCCGAACAGCTGCGCCACCCGCGCGCCGTCGCGGCCCAGCAGGTCGAAGACGAAGCGCTCGAAGTTGCTGGCCTTGCTGATGTCCATCGACGGGCTGCTGGTCTCGAAGGTCTCGGCGCTGGCCCTCACCCGGTAGCGGCCGGTGCGGAAGAACTCGTCGAGCACGTCGTTCTCGTTGGTCGCCACCACCAGCTTGCCGATTGGCAAGCCCATGTTGCGCGCCACATGGCCGGCGCAGACATTGCCGAAGTTGCCCGAGGGCACGGCAAAACTGACGCGCTCGGCGTTCGAGGCCGTGACTTGAAAGTAGCCGGCGAAGTAGTACACGACCTGCGCCAGCAAGCGCGCCCAATTGATCGAGTTGACGGTGCCGATCTTGTGGCGGCGCTTGAAATCCAGGTCGTTGCTGACGGCCTTGACGATGTCCTGGCAGTCATCGAACACACCCTCGACCGCGATGTTGTGGATGTTGGGGTCTTGTAGGCTGAACATCTGCGCCTGCTGGAACGGGCTCATCCGACCCTGCGGGCTGAGCATGAAGACGCGGACACCTTTCTTGCCGCGCATCGCATACTCGGCCGCCGACCCGGTGTCGCCCGAGGTGGCACCCAGGATGTTGAGCGCTTCGCCGCGGCGTGCCAGTTCGTACTCGAACAGGTTTCCCAGCAGTTGCATCGCCATGTCCTTGAAGGCCAAGGTCGGGCCGTTGGACAAGGCTTGCAGGTAGAGGCCGTCCTCGAGACGGCGCACCGGCACGATGGCGTCGCTGCCATAGGTGGCGCGGGTGTAGGTCTTGTCGACCAGCGCCCTCAGGTCGGCCGGCGGGATGTCATCGATGTAGAGCGACAGGATCTCGAATGCCAGCCCGGCGTAGGACAGGCCGCGCCAGCGCGTCAAGGTGGCGTCGTCGACCTGCGGGTAATGGCTGGGCAGGTAGAGCCCACCGTCGGGCGCCAGGCCCTCGAGCAGAATTTGGCAAAAAGGCTGCTCGGTGCGATCGCCACGGGTGCTGAGGTAGTTCATGGACGGGCCAATTCTGAAGAGGACTCCTGCGCGCCCAGCGGGGTCATTGCAACTCTTCCTTGCGGATGTTGACGATGGGCGCCAGCACCGTGGGCAGCGCCTGCATCAGCGCCAGCGCTTCGCGCATCCGGCGCTCCACCGTGTCGTGAGTCATGATGACCAGATCGATCGGCTTGCCGCCTTCGGCCTGGTCGGTGCTGCCCGGGCGCTGCAGCACCGCGTCGATCGAGATGTCAAGGTCGGCCAGGATCGTCGTGATCTGGCTCAGGACCCCCGTCTGGTCGGCCACCTGCAGTCGAAGGTAGAAAGCGGTGATCACCTCACCGATGTCCAGGATACGGGTGTCGGCCTGCGCGCCGGGCTGGAAAGCCAGATGTGGCACACGGTGGTCGGGGTCGGCGCTGTGCAGCCGGGCGATGTCGACCAGGTCGGCGATCACCGCCGAGGCGGTGGGCTCGGCGCCCGCACCCTTGCCGTAGTACAGCGTGGTGCCCACGGCGTCGCCCTGCACCATCACCGCGTTCATCGCACCCTCGACGTTGGCGATCAGACGCTTCGTCGGCACCAGCGTCGGGTGCACGCGCAACTCGATGCCACCGACTTCGTCGCGCCGCTTGGTGATGCCCAGCAGCTTGATGCGGTAGCCAAGCTGCTCGGCGTAGCGGATGTCGGCCCCCTGCAGTTGGGTGATGCCCTCGACATGGGCGCGGTCGAATTGCACCGGCGTGCCAAAAGCGATCGCGCTCATGATCGTGGCCTTGTGCGCCGCGTCCACACCCTCGATGTCGAAAGTGGGGTCGGTCTCGGCATAGCCCAAGGCTTGGGCTTGCTCGAGCACCACACCGAAGTCCAGCCCCTTGTCTCGCATCTCGCTCAAGATGAAATTGGTCGTGCCGTTGATGATGCCGGCGATCCACTCGATGCGGTTGGC
>CALQBT020000210.1 GCA_943328885.2 Bordetella parapertussis
CGACCAAGGGCTGATGAAGCTCGACCTGGTTTGGCAAGACGTTTGGCAAGACGACAGCAACTTTGATCAGTACAGAACTGGAGACAGATGACATGGCCGTTGTGACGCTCAAGAAGGTCGTGAAGTACTACGATGACACGCTGGCCGTTCGCGGCATCGACTTGGAGATTGCCGACAAGGAATTTCTGGTGCTGGTCGGCCCTTCAGGCTGCGGCAAGACCACCACCTTGCGGATGATCGCCGGCCTCGAGGAAATTTCTGACGGCGAGATCCTGATCGGCGACGACGTGGTCAACGATGTGCCGCCGAAGGACCGGAACATTGCGATGGTGTTTCAGAACTATGCGCTCTACCCGCACATGTCGGTCTACGACAACATGTCCTTCGGGCTGAAACTCAAAAAAGTCGACAAGAAAGAGATCCACCGTAGAGTTCAAGAAGCAGCGCGCATTCTGGACATCGTGCCACTGCTAGACCGCAAGCCCAGGCAGCTTTCTGGCGGGCAGCGACAACGGGTCGCGATGGGTCGCGCCATCGTCCGCGATCCAGCGGTGTTCCTGTTCGACGAGCCCTTGTCTAACCTCGACGCCAAGCTGCGGGTGCAGATGCGCACCGAGATCAAGAAGGTGCACCAGAAGGTCCGGACCACGACGGTGTATGTGACGCATGACCAGGTCGAGGCGATGACCTTGGCCGACCGCGTGGTGGTGATGAACCATGGCGTCATTGAGCAGGTGGGAACGCCGCAGGAGCTCTACCACCATCCGCGGACCAAGTTCGTGGCGGGCTTCATTGGCTCGCCGGCGATGAACATGATGCCGGTCGCCTTGACCGAGGATGCGCAAGGTCTGCACCTCGACCTGGGATCCGGTGTGAAGTTGCTGGTGCCAGCCGACCGAGCGGTCCATTACCGCCAGTTTGCGGGCAAGCCCAAGCTGCTGCTGGGCTTGCGGCCTGAGCATCTGACCGACGCAGTGGCGACAGGTCAACCCAGCGGGCAAGACTTCACCGTGCCGGTCGATGTCAGCGAACCCATGGGCATGGAAACGCTGGTCTATTTTCAGCTGCAAGGCGTGACGGTCTGCGGCAAGACGAGCCCGGATGTGATTTTGTCGCCGGGGCAAGCGATCCAACTGAATGCGAAGCTGCAGAACATGCACCTGATCGACGACGACAGCGGGCTGGTGCTGTAATTCGCCCGGGGATCCTGGCGCGCGCTGACTGCGCTGACCGGATCGATGCCCTTGGGGCTGTTGCTGGCAATTGTCTGCTGGACGTCTGCTGGACTGCCTGCGGATGACCAGAATCCAGTTCTGGCGCCCAGCGATCTAGTGCCCGGCGATGGCTGGCAAGCGCGAGCTCGAACTTGTGAACTCGGAGGGCCTGAGCTCGGCGGTGCGCCGCCTGGGCCTGCCGGAGCGGCGCATCAGCGCTGAAGGTTCTCGATCAGCGTGGCCATGCCCATGCCCGAACCCAAGCACATGCTGATGACGCCATAGCGCCCACCCGTGTCGGCCAGATGGTGCATCGCAGTGATCGTCATGCGAATGCCTGTGGCGCCGGGCGGATGACCGATGCTGATGCCACCGCCGTACAGATTGGTGCGCTCACGCGAAATGCCCAACTGCGCTTCGGCGTGCAGGTTCACGACCGCAAAGGCCTCGTTGATTTCCCAGTAGTCGATGTCGGCGACGCTCAGCCCTGTGCGCTGCAGCAGTTTGGTGATCGCCGGCACCGGGCCTGCCCCCATGATTTCGGGCGCCACGCCCACCACGGCCCAGTCGACCAGCCGCGCCTGCTGCGGTATGCCGCTTGCCTGTGCCGCGCTCTGGCGGGCCACCACCAGTGCCGCGGCGCCGTCGGTCACACCGCTGGAATTACCGGCTGTGACCTGTCCAAGCCCGTCCTTGCGGAACGCGGGCTTGAGCGATGCCAGCTTCTCGCGCGTCAACTTGGGGCGAGGGAATTCGTCTTGTTCGAAGCGGCGAAAACCGTTCTTGCCATCGGGTACCTCGATGGGCGCAATCTGTCGCGCCAGGAAGCCCGAGGCAATGCCGGCAGCTGCACGCTGCTGGCTCATGAAACCCCAGTCGTCCATCGCCTCACGCGTGTAGCCGAAGCGGGCTGTCAGGTTTTCAGCCGTGTCTCCCATCAGCTCTTTGGTGAACGGACAGCGGTAGATGTAGTCCAGTCCGTCGACAAACTCAAACGGCCCGCGCTGAGCGCCCCAACGCACCTTGTGGGCCAGGTAGGGCACCCGAGAGTAATTTTCAGCACCCGCAGCCACCGCGATCTCGCTGTGGCCCGAGTGAATTTGCTGGGCTGCGCTCACGATGGCCTGTGAGCCCGTGCCACAGGCGCGCACCACGCCTAACGCGGAACTGTCTTCAGGCAGGCCGGCGCTCAGTGCGATCTTTCGGCTGATGAAAAGGCCATCGTGGTCCACCGGCGCGGTGGTGCCGAACACCAGATGGTCCACTTGCTTCGGGTCAAGCCCAGCGCGTGCCAAACTGGCTTGCACCACGTGCACGCCCATCGCGTTCATGGGCACATCTCGCAGAGACTTGCCGAAATCGCCAAACGGTGTGCGTGCACCAGAACTGAGGATGATGTCTTGAGGGTTCATAGCGGAAATCGTCGTGGGCAAGCCAGGTTTTCGATGACTGCCGATTGTAAACTGGCTGGGTTGTTTAAAAAACAATTGATTGTTAAGATGAGTTGGCCTCAGTCAGTCGACTGAAGCGGGAGATGCACTTTTTATCAGCCTGCGAGGCCTAGCAAGCAGCAAGCAGCAAGCACAAGCGTCGAAAGTCCGTCTGCGATGGAGCGCAGGTTCAGCCCGTCACCATGAACACTTTTCATCAAGCCTTCGAAGCTGTGCGGCAGCGCAGGCCCGATCTGCCTTTCCTGGCCCAGTCTGCGCTGTCGGGTGCTCGGGTCTGGACCTACGAAGAGGCGGGCCTTGAAGTCGATGCGCTGGCCGCAAGCTATCGGGCTGCGGGTTGGGGCGCCGGCCACCGCGTGGCCCTGGCCGTGGGTAACCACCCCAGGCATTTCTTTCACTTCCTGGCGCTCAACAGCCTGGGTGCTTCCATCGTCCCGCTGAACCCCGATCACCGCAGTGCCGAATTGCAGTACGCGCTCGGGCATGCGCGCGTCTCGCTGGTGGTGTGCCACGGCGCGCAGGTGAACGTCGTGCGCGAGGCTGTGGCTACCGACCCGGCCTTGTCAGAACTCGCTTTCGCTGCGTTGGACGCAGCGGGTCAGGCTTCGGCTGCGTTTGCGCGCGCCAGCGTGCCGGCCGAGGCTGCGACCACAGACCCGCTGCGCGCCGAGGTGGCCATTCTGTACACCTCGGGCACCACCGGGCGTCCCAAGGGCTGCGTCTTGACCAATGAGTATTTGCTGGGAGCGGGCGCTTGGTATGCGGGCTTGGGCGGGCATCTGCGCTTGGACCGCGGTCGAGACCGACTGCTCAATCCGCTGCCCGTGTTTCACATGAATTGCGGGATGTTGGCGATTTCCGCGGTGTTGCAAAGCGAGAACTGTCTGGTGTTGCCCGACCGCTTCCACGCCCAGACCTGGTGGCAAGACTGTGTGCTTTCAAAGGCCACCGCCATCCACTACCTGGGCATCATGCCGCCGGCGCTGTTCAAACAGGCGCCAAGCCCATGGGAGACACGGCATCAGATCCGCTTCGCGCTGGGCGCGGGCTGCGATCCCAGCTTGCACGGCGCCTTCGAGCAGCGGTTTGGCTTTCCGCTCGTCGAGGTGTGGGGCATGACCGAGACGGGGCGCTTCATTGCCAATCATACGGACCCGCGGCTCACCGACACCCGCGCTTTTGGCCGCGTGCCGGCCCCGCTTCAGGCGCGCGTGGTCGACGAGCACGACGCCGACGTGGCCACCGAAACCCCTGGTGAACTGCTGTTGCGCACGGAAGGCGTGTTGCCGCGCCAGGGATTTTTCAGCGGCTATCTCTACGACGACGCAGCCACTGCCCAGGCCTGGCGCGGCGACTGGTTCCACACCGGTGATGTGGTGCGCCGTGACGAGCAGGGCATGCTCTTTTTTGTCGACCGCAAGAAGGACATGGTGCGTCGCTCCGGAGAGAACATCTCCTCGGCCGAAGTCGAGGCCGTGCTGGCGGTGCACGCCGCCGTGTTGCGCGTGGCGGTGCTCGCCGTGCCCGACGCCATGCGCGACGAGGAAGTGATGGCGGTGATCGTGCCGGCGCCAGGCCATGCCCCCGACGCGGCCACGGCCAGCGCCTTGGTGAGGTACTGTCTGGATCAACTGGCCTACTTCAAGGCGCCGGGCTGGGTACTGTTTCGAGCGGAACTGCCGCTGACGCCGACCAACAAAATCCAGAAGAACAAGATTTTCGACCCTGCTGTGGACCCCTGCGCAGGCGCTTTCGACACCCGAGCGCTGAAAAAGCGCCCAAGCATCGGCGGGCACACATGAGGTCGGCTGCGACTGCTGTGCCGGCGCGGCGCGTGGCCCATGTCGACAGTCGCTTGCCGCAAGTGCTGAATGCGGCGGCCCACTTGTTCTGCACGCAGGGTTACCAGGGCACCACGGTGCGCGACATTGCGCGGGTTGTGGGCATCCTGCCGGGGTCGCTGTACTGCCACTTTGCCACCAAGGAAGACCTGCTGGCTGCCGTCTACGTGCGCGGCGTCGACCAGATCTGCAGCGCCGTGCGCAGCGCCATCGAGGGCCGCGTCGAGCCTTGGCAGTGCTTGGAAGCCGCCTGCGTCGCGCACCTGCAAGCCATCCTGCGCGACGACGACTATGCCCGTGTCGTGGTGCGTGTGCGCCCGGCCGATGTGCCTGCTGCTGCGGCCCGGCTGGTCGAGCAGCGCAACCGCTACGAAGCGCTGTGGGTCGGCTTGATCGAAGCCCTGCCGCTGCGCAGCCGATCCGACCGCAAAGCGATGCGCTTGATGCTGTTGGGCTCGCTGAACTGGGCGCAGAACTGGTACCGCGCCGATGGCGCTGCGTCGCCGCGCGTGCTGGCGCGCCAGTTCGTCGCACTGCTCAAGCCCCATGAATAAGGCCTGGATCGTCGGCACTGTCTGCACGGCCTCGGGCTATCGCGCTGACCAGCGCTGGCGCGCGATCGGCTCGAACCGAGGCGCTGGTGCGACCCTGGTGCGACCCTGGCGCTGCAGACGGCTCCGACCCCGTTTGTCCATTGGCGGCGTCGCGATGCCAGCGGCCTGCTTGTTACACCTCCTGGAGAAATGCTGATGAATGCCGTAGACCCCGCCATCGACTGGCACCCCGAAGATCCGGCCATCCTGGCCGATCCTTATGCGACCTTCTCGCGGATGCGCGACGAAGACCCCTGCTACTGGAGTCCACGCCTGCGCAGCTGGGTGTTGACGCGTTACAGCGACGTCAAGGCGATGTGCCTGGACAAGGAGGGCGTCTCGTCAGACCGCTTGCGGCCATTTTTCGCGTCGCTGCCCGCGACCGAGACCTCTC
>CALQBT020000211.1 GCA_943328885.2 Bordetella parapertussis
CGCCAGCTTCGCGCCGATCGCCGGCACGGCCCAGGCCCTGGGCCCGACGCTGCCGTTCCAGGTCGAGTCAATCGGCGCGGGGCAGCGCGTGTCGCCAGGACCGCGCGCTGCGGCGAGCGAGCACCCTTTGAGCGGGCTGCGCGTGCTCGACCTGACGATGGGCTGGGCCGGGCCGCTCGCCACGCGCCACCTGGCCGACCTGGGCGCCGATGTCGTCAAGGTCGAGTCCTGCAGCCATATCGACTGGTGGCGCGGCTACGACGCGCTCACCGACACCGATCCGCCGCCCTACGAGACGCGGCCGAGCTTTCTGATGGTCAACCGCCACAAGCGCGGCATCACGCTCGACTTCAAGACCGACGCTGGCCGCGGCCTGCTGCGCCGCCTGGCCAGCGGCTGCGACTTGATGATCGAGAACTACGCACCGGGCGCGCTCAACAAGCTGGGCATCGGCAGCCGGGCGATGGCCGAAGCGGTGCCGGGGCTGATCGCGGTGTCGATGGGCGCTTTCGGCAACCGTGGGTCCTGGAGCGGTTTCAGGGCCTATGGATCGACGGTGGAGCAGGCCAGCGGCTTCCCGTTCGTCAACGGCCAGGCCGACGGTCCACCGACGATGCAGCATGTGGCCTATGGCGACCCGGTGGCCGGGCTGTACGGCGCGCTGGCTTGCCTGGCATCGATTTACCGCCGTGAGTTCAGTGCCGATGCACGCAGCTGCCTGGTCGACCTGGGCCAAGTCGAATGCCTGTTCCAGCTCGCCGCCGATGCGATCGTCGCGCAGTCGACCCAGACCGAGCCGCTGGCGCGCGAGGGCAGCCGGCACCCAAGGTCGGCGCTGCGCATGAGCGCGGGCTGCGCGGCCGAGGCCGACGGGCCGGCCTGGATCGCGGTCTCGGTCGAGACCGCAGCGCAGTGGCAGGCGCTGGCGGGCCTGCTGGGATTCGCCACAGCGGACCCGGTCGACACCCGGGACTTTCAGGCGCTCAAACAACACGAAGCCGCGCTAGACGCCGCCTTGCGCGTCTGGGCCGCCGGGCGCGACGGCCAAGCCGCCGTGGCGAGCTTGCAGCGCGCGGGCGTCCCGGCCGGGCCGGTGCGCCCCGGCAACGCGTTGGCAGACGACGCGCAGCTCGCCGCTAGAGGATATTTCCAGGCGATGCAACGCCGCCATGTCGGCCTTCACCTGAGCACCCAGACGCCTTACCGCTTCGACGGCGCGGCGCTGCCGATCGGCGGGCCGGCGCCCACGCTGGGCCAGCACAATCACGAGCTGCTGTGCGGTGTGCTCGGCCTGGACCAGGTCGAGTACGACGAACTCCTCGGGGCCGGGGTGATCGGCAGCCGCGCGACCTGAACATCGCAGGCCACGGACCCGTCAACGAACTGGAAGCCTCTTGAACTGGTTGAAAAAACTGCTGCCGCAGCGCCGCCGTACCGACCCTGACCCTGACCGTCAGCGCGCGATCGACCTGATCGCTGCGGTCGACGCCGGCGGCCTGCCCCTGAATCCAGCCCGGGTCAACGACATCGGCCGCAGGCTGGGGCTGGAAGTGGCGAGCAGTTCACCCGTCGAGCAGACGATAGCCAGAATTCGCGCCTTGCTGCAAAAGCCCTAGCCAGGTCGCGCAGAGCCCCCAACACCCACACCCGTACCCCCAGGAGACAAAACGATGAGCCACTGGCAACAACGCGCAACAACGACTTTCGAGCTTGAGAAACGCCCCGCCATGGGCAGCCGCGGCATGGTCGTGACCAACCACCCGCTGGCATCGGCAGCAGGCGCCGAGATGCTGTCGGCCGGCGGCAATGCGGTCGACGCGGCCATCGCCGCGCTGTTCACGTTGACGGTGGTCGAGCCGATGATGGTCGGCCTGCTCGGCGGCGGTTTTGCCAACCTGCGCCTGCCTGACGGCCGGCAGACCATCCTCGAAGGACAGAGCAGCTGCCCGATGGCGGTGGACGCCACCAGCTTCACGCCCGACCCGCACGCCGCCCCGGGCGCGCTCGACGCGGTGGGCCGGCGCAACAGCGTCGGGCGGGCGTCGGTGGCCACGCCCGGCAACCTGATGGCCTGGTGCGAGATGCTGTCGCGCCACGGCCGCTTGTCGCTCGCCGATGTCACCGAGCCGGCGATCCGCCACGCGTCGCGCGGCTTTGCCGCGACGCATTACCTGGCCGACTGTGTCGGCGACTGCGCGGCCGATCTGGCGCTGGACCCCGAGATCTCCCGCATCTTCATGCCCGGCGGCTTGCCGCTGGTGCCAGGCACGCGCGTCGTCAACGCGGCCTACGCCGACACGCTGCGCCTGATCGCTCGCGAAGGCCCGGCCGCGCTGTACGGCGGCTCGTCCAACGGAACGCTGGGTGCGGCGATCGCCGACGACATGCGTCGCCATGGCGGCCACCTGACGCAGGCCGACTTGCAGCGCTACCGAACCCACGATCTCGAGGTGCTGCGCGCCCACTACCGCGGCTTCGAGATCACCGGCCCGCCGCCGCCTTGCGCCGGACCGCTGCACATCGGCCAGATACTGAAGATCCTCGAGGGCCTGGACCCGGCAGCAGACGGCTTTGGCAGCACCGACAACATCCACCTGCTGGCCGAGTTGCTCAAGATCGCCTTCGCCGACCGTGCGGCCTCGACCGGGGATCCGGATTTCGTGCCGGTACCCGTGGCCGAGCTGCTGTCGTCGGACTACGCTGCGCTGCGTCGGGCCGCGATCGACCCGGCGCGCGCGCAGCACTGGCGCTCAGCGCTGACGCCGGGCCAGGTGCCTGACGAGAGCGCCAACACCACCCACATCACGGTGGCCGACCGCGACGGCCACATCGTCTGTGCGACCCAGACGATCAACTCGCTGTTCGGCGCGCGCTACATGGTGCCGGGCACCGGCCTGATCCCGAACAACTACCTCTACCTGTTCAACCCCCACCCCGGGCTGGCCAACTCGCTGGCGCCGGGCAAACGGGTGACCTCGTCGATGGCGCCGTTGATCGTTTTCAAGGACGGCAAACCACGCTTCGCGCTCGGCCTGCCGGGTGGGCTGAGGATTTTTCCGTCGGCGCTGCAAGCGGTGATCAACCTGATCGACCACGGCATGAGCTTGCAGGAAGCGGTCGAGGCACCGCGGGTCTGGACCCAAGGCTTTGGTCTCGAACTCGAACCGCAGGTCAGCGCAGCGGTGGCCGATGCCCTGCGCGCGCGTGGCCACGATGTCGTGCGCGTGGCCAATGTCGGCGGCGGCATGGGCGCGATCCGGTTTCACGACAACGGCGACCTGGAGGGCGCTTCGTGCTGGCGCGCCGACGGCACGCCGATCGGCGTGAGCGGCGGCTTCGCGCGCAGCGGGGTTCGTTTTCTGCCGGAGGCGCAGCGCAGCTGAGGCCGGTGGCGGCCCGCTGGGCTGCGCCCGGGTCAGATCACCGCTTGCTCGCGCAGCCGCGCGATCTCCTCGCTGGCGTAGCCGAGCTCGGCCAGGATCTGATCGGTGTGCTCGCCGAGCATCGGCGGGCGCTGGCGCGGCACCGGCTGGGTCTCGGTCATCCAGATCGGCACCGCAGCGATCGGCGCGGGCCGCGGCAAGCCGGGGTAGTCGGTGTCCTGCATCACGCCCAGCGCCTGGATCTGCGGGTGGTCGAGCGCTTGCTGCGGCGACAGCACCTGCGCGCTCGGGATCTTGGCCTTGCCCAGGATTTCCACCACCTCGTCGCAGCTGCGCTCGGCGCACCAGCGGCCCATGCGCTCGCTGACGATCTCGGCGTGCCGGCCGCGCGCGTCGTCGTCGGCAAAGCGCGGGTCGGTCAGCCAATGCGGCTCGCCCATCAGCTTGGCCCAGCGCACGTACAGCGGCTGACCCGTCACAGCCACCAGCACCCAGCCGTCCCGGGCCTGGTAGATGTCAGACGGCGCCGCGGTCTGGCCGCGGTTGCCGCTCGCCACGCGGTCGGGCTTGGCCACCGCCTGCTCGATCAGCGTGGCGTTGGTCACGGTGACCGCGGTGGCGAGCAAAGCGCCGGTGACCATCTGGCCCTTGCCTGAGCGCTGGCGCTCCATCAGCGCGGCCATCGTGCCGAAGGCACAGTGCAGCGCAGTGCCGAAGTCGACCCAGTTGACCATCGCCCGGTAAGGCTGTTCGGGCGTGCCCGTCATGTAGACGCCACCCGACATCGCTTGGCCAATGCCGTCGAAACCGACGTTGCGGTGCATCGGCCCGACCGGGCCGAAGGCGGTGTTGGTGACGAAGATGATGTCGGGCCGGTACGAGCACAGCGTCTCGTAGTCCAGCCCCATCGCCACCAGCGTGGCATGCGGCAGGTTGGCGATCACCACATCGGCGCCGCGAACCATTCTGGCCACCACCTCGCGCCCTTGCGGTGAGGCCGGGTCGAGCGTCATCGCGCGCTTGTTGCGGTTCATCTGCAGGAACAGCGCGCCCACGCCACCGCCCACCGGCGAGGGGAAACGGTCTTCACTGCCCTCGCGCTTCTCGATCCGGATCACGTCAGCGCCGTAGTCGGCCAGCATCGCCGCGCAGTATGGGCCGGCGATGTAGCGGCCGAAGTCGAGCACGCGGATGCCGTGCAGCAGGGGGGTCGTCGTCGAGGTTTCCATGGATAGGGCGGAGGCCGTCAATTGAGGGTTAGGTGGAGGCCAGGGGCCCGAAGCCGGGACGCAGACGCGGCACGACCTGGCCGACGGACAGCAGCGATTCGACACAGTCGCGCAAGGACTCATCGAGCGGCCTGAAGACGATGCCGGTCAAGGCCCGGATGCGCTCGTTGCGCAGGTCGCAGCCGGCCCAGATGCGGCGCATCTCGGCCTCGCGGGCGCGGATGCGTTCAGGGAAGTCGTCGGTCACCGCCGGTGTGTCGTGGCCGAGTTCGGGCAGCAAGCGGTCGATGTCGGCGCACAGGTCTTCGACCCGCCGCGCATCGGTCGACCAGGCGATGTAGCGCTCGCCGTTCTTGACCTGTGCGCTCTCGAGCAGGCCGATGTGGCATTCGGCGTCGTCGCGCACGTCGACCGTCATCCAAGGCCGGTAGACGCCGGTCTGCGGGCAACTGCCCTTGAGCATGCCGGCGATCAACTGCTGCCAAGGCCCGCCGGTCTGTTGATGCGACGACTGGATCGGGCCGACGTTGTCGCCCGGACAGCAGGTGATCGCGTCCCAGGTGCCACTGCGCTGCGCGGCTTGCGCAAAAGCCTGCTCGGCCACCAGCTTGCCCATCGAGTAGCCCTGGCCACGCTCGGGGGTTCGCCGGGGGTTGCTCTGGTCGGGGTAGCGGTCTTCGTAGAGCACGGGCCGGCGCACCAACTCCTGCAAGTCCATCTCGGAGATCACCGCGGCGATGCTCGAGGTCACGACCACCCGCGTCACCGACCCCGACGCGTCGATGCTGCCGATCACATGCTCGCAGACCCGCCGCACTGCGTCCTGGTCCAGGTAGCCGCTGAGGTGCGACAAGTGGGCCA
>CALQBT020000212.1 GCA_943328885.2 Bordetella parapertussis
CTGAGCCCACGCGGCCGGTAGGCCGCGACCCGGCGCCCGATCTCGGCCATGTGCTCGGGCGTGGTGCCGCAGCAGCCGCCGACGATGTTGACAAACCCGGCGGCGGCAAATTCGGCCAGCATGCTGCCGGTGACTTCCGGCGTCTCATCGAAGCCGGTCTCGCTCATCGGGTTGGGCAGGCCGGCATTCGGGTAGCAGCTGATGAAGGTGTCGCCCGCGACCTTGCTCAACTCCTCGATGTAAGGCCGCATCACCGCCGCACCGAGCGCACAGTTCAGGCCAACGGCCAGTGGCCTGGCGTGCCGCACCGAATGCCAGAACGCCGGCACGGTCTGGCCAGAAAGAATGCGGCCCGACGCATCGGTCACGGTGCCCGAGATGATCACCGGCAAGCGCTCGCCAGTGTCCTCCATCAGTTCATCGAGCGCAAAGATCGCCGCCTTGGCATTGAGTGTGTCGAAGATGGTCTCGACCAGGAACAGGTCGCAGCCGCCCTCGAGCAGGGCTGAAGCCTGTTCGTAGTAAGCCGCGCGCAACTCGTCGAAGCTGGTGTTGCGTGCGCCGGGGTCGTTGACATCCGGGCTGATGCTGGCAGTGCGCGGCGTGGGCCCTAGCGCGCCAGCGACGAATCTCGGCTTGTCCGGCGTGCTGTGGGCATCGGCCACCTCGCGCGCCAGCCGCGCGCCGGACAGATTGAGGTCGCGGGCGATGTGACCCAGCGCGTAGTCCTCTTGCGCGATCGAGGTCGCACCGAAGGTGTTGGTCTCGATCAGGTCAGCGCCGGCGGCCAGGTAATGATGGTGGATTTCGCGCACCACATCGGGCCGCGTGAGTTGCAGCAAGTCGTTGTTGCCCTTCAAGTCCTTCGGATGGTCCTTGAACCGTTCGCCGCGAAAGTCCGCTTCACCGAGCCGAT
Source organism: Bordetella parapertussis (assembly GCA_943328885.2). GTDB lineage: Bacteria > Pseudomonadota > Gammaproteobacteria > Burkholderiales > Burkholderiaceae_C > Pseudaquabacterium > Pseudaquabacterium parapertussis_A. The sequence goes on from CALQBT020000212.1 coordinate 917, forward strand.
AGCGCTGGATCATCGTGCCCATCGCGCCGTCGATGATCAAGATGCGCTGGCGCAACAGCGCAGGCAATTGGACGGCACGGGTATAGGCGCGGGGGCGCAAAGGCACAGCGAGACTCATGCCGAATTGTAGGAGGCAGGTTCATGCTGAATGTGCGACGGCAAGCACGCGAACGCACGGGATCGACGCAGCCGTAGCGGCGGTCGGGTCTGGCCAGCGTCAGTTCGCAGCTTGAGGCTCGGCCGCCAGTCGCAGCTCAAACACCTGCGCTGATCGCAGAAAGGTGAAACGCAGCTGCACCGGCCAGTGACCCTGCGCGGCACCGAACCAGATCTCGACCCGCTGGCCCGTGAGCTGCTCGGGCTCGCGCAGCCAATGCCGGACCGACTGCAGGCCGAGCGCCGTGTCGACTTGTTCTGGTCCCTGGTCGACAAAGCGCCACAGCTCGCCGACGCCGCGGGCATCGACGACGAACAACGTGAATTCGGGCATCCGGGCGGCCACAGGGTCCGTGGCCGCGATGATCGCCACGGCCTGCACCAACCAGCTCAGCCGGTCTTGGGCGCCGGGCCAGGCGGGGTAATCGACCGAAGGGCCTGAAAAGCTGATGCGGCCGACATCGCGCCGGAAGTTCGCGGCCAGCGTGCCGCGACCGCGCCGTCGATCGGTGAAGCGCTCGGGCGCCAAGCCGGCGGCGTCAAAGCCGCCGCTGCTGCGCTGCTCGATCAGCGGCTGCTCACGCAGACCCCGGCCTGCGAGCTCCAGCCCGTAAACCTGGCCGTCGTGGCGCCAAGCCAGGCTGGCCTCGCCATGCTGGCCGCTGACGCGCAGTGCATAGCGCAGCAGCACCGGTGCCGGGATCTTGGTCGGGTAGACCGGCGGCGCCTGCCCCGGCGGCGGCGCGTCGGCCGGGGCAGGCGCAGGGTTCGCGGGCTCGGCGCGATCCTGCTCATCGGTCGCAGCGACTCGTGGCTCGGGCAAGGCACCCGGCGAGTCCGCGGCGGCGCCCTGAACCACCGGGGGCACGGGCATGACGACCGGCCCAGGCACGACGGGCCGCACGGGCTCGACCCGCACGACAGACCTGACCTGCACCACAGCCGCGTGAACCCCTGCCGGGCGCAGCCGGCCGCCCACCAGACCGTCGATCAGCCAGCCATGCAGACACAGCGCGGCCACCGCCAGCAAGCCCGGCGCCACCCAGCGCCGGCGCCGTGCAGGCGGCTCATCACGTCCCTCGGGACCCAGCAGCGCGCGCATCCGACAATGCTGCACCGACGCCCAGGCGGCGACAAGTACCTTCAGGCCCGCACACCGATGAAACTCGCCACCTACAAAGACGGCTCACGCGACGGCCAGTTGGTCGTGGTCTCGCGCGACCTCAGCCAGGCGCACCATGCCAGCGCCACCGCCACCCGACTGCAGCAGGTGCTCGACGACTGGAATTTCCTGTCGCCGCAACTGCAAGACCTGTACGTCAGCCTCAACCAGGGCCGCTCGCGCCACGCCTTCAGCTTCGACCCGCAGCAGTGCATGGCACCGCTGCCCCGGGCCTACCAATGGGTCGAGGGCTCGGCTTACGGCCAGCCCCCTGAACTGCCGGCCCAAGCCCAAGGCGCCAGCGACGATTTCCTCGGTCCTTGCGATCCGGCCTGGTTCGCCGATGAACGCTGGGGCATAGACTTCGGCGCCGGCCTGGCCGCGATCACGGACGATCTCGAGACCGGCGCCGACCCGGACCAGGCTTTGGACAGCGTGCGGCTGCTGATGCTGGCCAACAGCTGGCACTTGCGACACCTGGTGCGCGCCGGCCTAGCGGGCGCTCCCTCAAACAGCCTGGCGACCGCCGCCTTCAGCCCAGTGGCCGTCACGCCCGACGAACTGGGCCCGGCCTGGAAAGGCGGCCGGGTGCACCTGACGCTGCAATCGGCCTTGAACGGCCAGAAGATCGGCCTGTGCGAAGCCGGCCCGGAGATGACATCGCCGTTCGGCCCGCTGATCTCCGATCTGGCCAAGACCCGCAGGCTGCGCGCCGGCAGCATCGTCGGCACGGGTCGGGTGAGCAACCGGGACGCAGCCAAGGGCTTTTGCTGCATCGCCGACAAGCGCGCGGCCGAAACCCTGAGACCAGGCCAAGCGCACAGCCCTTACCTCCGGCCAGGCGACACGGTACGCATCGAGATGAAGGGCCTCGACGGTCTGAGCGTCTTCGGTGCGATCGAGCAAGCAGTGGCTGGGCCGATGGGCTTGAACACGGACCCACCGGCCGACGCGCGCGGCGGTGAAAGCAACGCATGACCGAGTTTCCGCGCACACTCAAGCACATCACGCTCTGGCTGGTGCTGGGCACGGGCTTGTTCCTGGCGGTGCAGGCTTGGCAGGCTCAGCAGCGCCGCAGCCAGTTCAGCGCCCAGGGTGGGGTGATCGAACTGCGTCGCGGGCCCGACGGGCATTTCCACTGGCCAGGCCAGGTCAACGGCGTGGCCTTGGAGTTTCTGGTCGACACCGGCGCGACCCGCAGCGCGCTGCCGCAGGCGCTGGCCCGGTCTGCCGGCCTGGTGCCCGAGAGACAGGTGCAGTCGTCGACCGCAGGTGGCACGGTCCAGGGCTGGGTCGGCCGAGCCGACCTGCAACTGCAAGGTGGCGTGCGGGTCGAGCGCCTCCCTATCACCGTGCTGCCGGCGCTGGGTTCGCCGCTGCTGGGCATGGACGTGCTGGGCCAGCTGCAGTTCAGCCAGCAAGATGGCGTGCTGCGGTTGCGCCCCCCCGAGCGCTGGTGAGCGTCAACTCGTTCAATACCGAATCAGCCAGCGGGTCACACCCCGCATCCCGGCGCTGCGACTACCATCGAGCCACAGTCCACCCAACCCCGAGGAGACGCTTGTGACCGACCCCACTGCCGCTTTCATCAAGATGGTGCCGGGCTTCGACTTCCTGACCGGATTGGTCAAGAACGCCGGTGCCGCGATGCCCAACGTCGGCCAGTGGGTCGCGCCCACGCTTGACCCGCAGGAACTGGAAAAGCGCATCAGCGAGCTGCGCACCGTGCAGTTCTGGCTCGAGCAGAACGCGCGCCTGCTCGGCACGACGATCCAGGCGCTGGAAGTTCAGCGCATGACGCTGGCCACTCTCAAGAGCATGAATGTCTCGTTCGCTGACCTGACCGAATCGCTCAAGGTCAAGGTGCCCGAGGCCGCACCCGCACCCGCGCCCACGCCACAGGCCAGCAAACCCGCCGCCAGCGCCGAGGGCGCCGCCGCCAAGCCCGGCGTGGTCGACCCGATGCAGTGGTGGGGGGCGCTGACCCAGCAGTTCACCGAACTGGCGAGCAACGCCATGAAGGAGGGCAACACCGACGCGGCCCGCAAGCTCGCAGGCGCGATGGTCCAGCAAGGGGTCGATGCCGCAGGCCAGGCGCTGAAAAAAGCCGCCTCGATGCCGATGGCCGCCGCCCAGCGCGCAGCCTCAGCCGCGCAGGACCCGGCCGGTGCCAAGCCAGCCGTGCCCCCGCGCGCAGCGGCCACGAGCGCTCGCCCGGCCGCCGCCAAACCCGCCGCCAAAACCCGCAGCCGCAAGACCGGCTGATCCGCAAACGACCCAGACCGGCCCACGCCGCGAGCCCATGCAAAGCTTCATCACCGCCCACGCCACCCATCCCGACGCCCACATGGCGCTGGCCTTGGCGGCGGCACAGATCGACGCCCAGCGCGCCGAGCGCCAGCCGCCGTTCGCCGCGACACTGGGGTTGATCTACCTCACGGACCGGCTGGCGCCAAAGGCCGATGCGCTGCTGGCCGAGTTGCAGCAGCGCTGGCCAGGCGTGCACTGGGTCGGCAATGTCGGGGTCGGCGTGCTCGCCGGCAGCGTCGAATATTTCGATGAGCCGGCGCTGGCGCTGATGCTGTGCGACCTGCCGGCCGCAAGCTTCCAGGTCTTCAACGGCCGCCAGCCGATCCAGAGCGGATTCGCCCACAGCGCGCTGGTCCACGCCGACCCTGGCACCCACGACCTCGAAGAGCTGATCGCCGAGTTGGCCGGCCGCACCAGCAGCGGCTATCTGTTCGGCGGCGTGGCCGCGTCGCGCAGCCGCCAACTGCACATCGCCGACGGGGTGTTCGAGGGTGGGCTGTCCGGGGTGGCTTTTGCGCCGGCCGCGCAGGGCACGGCGCTGCGCCTGGTCTCGCGCGTGACCCAGGGCTGCCAGCCGCTGGGGCCGGTGCGGCGCATCACCGCGTCCGAACGCAACCTGGTGCTCGAACTCGATGACCAGCCAGCGCTGCCGCTGTTGCTGGCCGAACTCGGCGTCACGCTCGATCAGCCGCAGACGGCCCTGGCCGCGCTGCGCAGCACCCTGGTGGGCTTGACCGAGGGCGGCGACACGATGCTGTCGCGCGGCGGCCAGTTTGGCGCCGACACCCGGGTTCGCCACCTGATCGGCATCGACCCGGCGCGCCAGGGCATTGCGATCGCCGACCAAGCCGAGGCTGGCCAGCAACTCGCTTTTTGCCGCCGCGATGTCGCGGCCGCGCGGCGCGACCTGGTGCGCATC
>CALQBT020000213.1 GCA_943328885.2 Bordetella parapertussis
CGATCGGAGATCTTTGCCGCGCTTGAGCACAACGACCGCGACCCGCAGGTGCGCGTCACGATCATCCGCGGCGCGGGCAAGGCTTTTTGCTCGGGCTACGACTTGTCGGCCGACAACCGCGTCGATCAGCCCTACCACACCGCGGGCGGTCTGGGCCAGTGGGCGCGCCATGTCGTCGAAGGCTGGTTCCACATCTGGGACCTGTCCAAACCGGTGATCGCGCAGGTGCACGGTTACTGCCTGGCCGGCGGGTCCGAGTTGGCCACTGCTTGCGATCTGGTCTATGTTGCCGACGATGCGCAGATTGGCTACCCGCCGGTGCGGCTGATGAGCCCACCCGACATGCAGTTCCATCCCTGGACCATGGGCATGCGCCAGGCGATGGAGTCGATGCTGACCGGCGATTCGCTGAGCGGGCGCGAGGCGGCCGAGCGCGGCTGGGCGAACCGGGCCTATCCTGCCGAGGCGCTGGAGGCCGAGGTGCTCAAGCTGGCCGAGCGCGTGGCCAAGCTGCCCAGCGAACTGGCAGCGATCAACAAGCGCAGCGTGCACCGCGCGATGGACATCATGGGCTTGCGCGCGGCGATCCGCGCCGGCACCGAGCTGCAGGCGCTGGCTTTCCAGACCGAGGAGAGCAAGGCCTATATGTCGCGATTCAGGCGCGACGGCGAGACGGTCAGCGCGCTGCTGAGCGAGCGCGATTCGGCTTACAGCGACTACCGCGAGCGCGACAAGTGATGGCCCGCATCGGCGGCAGCGTCAGACGATGAAGATGCCGGCACCAGGCGTGCTGGCATAGACCGACTGCACCAGTGCGTCACGGCGCTCCAGCGTCGCGCGCTGGAGCGCGGACCTTCGCCCGGCAGATGGTTCGAGCGCAGCACGATAGCCCCGTCGGCACGCCGCTCGACCGACACATCGGGGCCTTTCATCGGCAGCGGCTTGAAAGCTGGCAGCGCAGCCGAGCCGGCGGCCGGCGTGATGGGCGGCGTGTTCATGGCACCGATCTTGGGGCCAGCGCCGCGAATCGCGGCGTCAAACCGGGGACAGGCCGACTCGCTGCCGGCCCAGCCCGCGTCGAGCAGCAGCGTCGTCAACGGCGCCGGCAGCCGCAAACACAGGGTTTTCACGCAGACACGGGCGGCCAAGCTTGGCATGATCGATCAAGCCATCCCATCCGTCGTAGGCTCTAGGTGATGGCCGGCTGGCGCCAGCGCCGGCGCTGCAAGGAAGCGGCGATGCGGGCGGCATCGTGGTGATCGTCTTCACACGATCGGCGCCTGAAGGCCGCAGCGGCCCCGCCCATCGTCATTCAGTCGGGATACCGCCCGCAGTTTCACCAGGCATTTCCTCGTTGATCCGATAGGTGGTTAGAGCATGAACGTTCGATTCCTCGAAACCTTTGTTTGGCTGGCGCAGCTGCGCAATTTCCGCATGACCGCCGAGAAACTGCACACCACACAGGCCGCAGTGTCGAGCCGAATCGCCACGCTAGAGCAAGACTTAGGCGTGCGCCTGTTCGATCGCGGGGCACGAGACGTGACCCTGACGCTCGATGGCAGCAAAGCCCTGGCCTACGCAGAGCGCCTGGTCAAGACCATGCAAGAGATGCGCGACAGCATGGCTGACCGCAAGCTGTATGCCGGTGTGATCCGAATCGGCGTGATCGAGTCGATCATCCACTCTTGGTTTCCCCAGTTCATGACCTTGGTCCATCAGACCTATCCGAGACTCGAAATCGAGCTCACCGACGACACGACAATCCATCTGATGGATCAGTTTTCGCGTGGCAATCTGGATCTCGCGCTGCAGACCGATTCGATGGTCGGCCCAATGGTGCAGAACCTGCCGCTGTGCGATCTGCCACTGCGCTGGGTCGGCGCGAGTCATCTGGGTCTGCACGGCGAGGCGTTGAGGCTGGCCGATCTGGCGACTTTTCCGATCTTGAGTTTCTCGCGCAACTCCGGACCGCACAAGTTCATCGAAAGGTTGTTCGACAACCATGTCGGCAGGCCGGTGCGCGTGAACTGCATGACCTCGGTGTCGGTCATGGTGCGACTCGTGGTCGACGGCTTCGGCCTGGCCCTGCTGCCACCGGCGATCATCGCACGCGAACTCCGAGAAGGCCTGGTCCAATTGCTCAAGCTCGATGTCGAGATGCCTGCGCTGCCACTGGTCGCGTCGTTTCGCACCAGCCCGGAGAATCCCTTGTACGAGCAAATCGCCTTGCTCGCACAAGACACTGCGCGCGGCTTCGCCCGTTCGGTCTCGAACGAAATCGCGCGCGTACCCATCGGCAGTCAGGACGCCGCGAGCTGGGAATCGGCCCAGCGCAATGGCACGCAGCGCTAGCCAGCGCCGGCCCCCCCGCAACTGCGGGTCATCAGTGGAAATGATCGACGGTCACAGGTATTTCTTGTTGGACAGCGGGCGCCACCTATTCCAGACTTGCGAGCATGAGCACCTCGACCGACTGGCATTACCTCGAACTGCTCGACATTGCGCGGCGTATCCAGGCCCGCGAAATCTCCAGTGTCGACGCCACCCAAGCGCAACTCGCGCGCATCGCCCGTCTCGACGGTCGTCTCAAGAGCTACGCCACGCTGATGGCAGACAGTGCGCTCGCCGACGCCCAGCGCGCTGACGCCGAGATTGCCAGGGGCGAGATCCGCGGTCCGCTGCACGGCGCGCCCATCGCGGTGAAAGACCTGTGCTGGACTCAGGGGGTCACGACTGCAGCGGGGATGACGATCCATGCGAACTTCAAGCCCGATCAAGACGCGACCGTCGTCAAGCGCCTGCGCGCTGCCGGTGCCGTGATCATGGGCAAGCTTCAACTCACTGAAGGCGCGTACGCCGACCATCATCCCCAGATCGCCGTGCCGGTCAATCCATGGCATGAGGCGCATTGGTCGGGTGCTTCGTCCAGCGGATCGGGTGTTGCCACCGCCGCGGGCCTGTGTTACGGGTCGCTAGGATCAGACACTGGGGGCTCGATCCGTTTTCCGTCTGCGGCCAACGGGGTGACCGGCATCAAGCCAAGCTGGGGCAGGGTCAGCCGATACGCGGTGTTCGAACTCGCCGCGTCGCTGGATCACATTGGCCCAATGGCCCGCAGCGCTGCCGATGCCGGCGCCCTGCTCGGTGCGATCGCCGGAGCCGACGCCAACGACCCCACGGCGAGCCAACAACCGGTGCCCAACTACCTGGCGGGTATGACACGCGGTCTGCGCGGGCTGCGAGTCGGCATCGACACCAGCTGGAACAACACCGCGGTCGATGCGCCAACGCGCGACATGATGGCCGAGGTGATCCGGGTCATCAGGGAGCAGGGCGCGGACATTCGCGAGATCAAGTTTCCTGACCCTGAACAGACGATTGCCGACTGGTTTCCGCTGTGCGGGGTCGAGACAGCGGTCGCGCATGAAGCCACCTACCCGTCGCGCAAGGCTGAATACGGCCCTGGCCTGGCCGGACTGATAGACCTTGGACTGGCGCAGCGCGGCCTGGACTACCAGAAGATCACGCTGCGGCGCGCCGCTTTCACCGGCCGCGTTGCAGCCCTCTTCCAGGGCATAGACCTGCTGCTCGTCCCGACCACGGCCACTGCGTCGCCGACCAACGCCCAGTTGGCAGGCCTGGCCAACGATGCCGAATTGCTCTCAGGGCTGTTGCGCTACACCTGCCCGTTCGACATGACCGGCAGCCCGACGATCACGCTGCCTGGCGGTTTCACGTCACAAGGCACACCGATCGCTTTCCAATTCGTCGCGCGTCACTTCGAAGAAGACCTGCTGGTCCGTGCGGGCTGGCATTACCAGCAAGCCACGGATTGGCACCGGCGTCACCCAACGCTCTGAAGCGGCGGCGCCGAATCCGCCAACATTTCCCCAGCCCGCCCACGCCCGAGCAGAAGGGTGGGGCTTCTTCCTCATCTGCTCACTGGAGTCAATCCTCATGACAATGCACCGAAAACTGGCCACTGGCCTCGCTGCGGGCCTACTGCTCGTGGCATTTGCCAGTCCCGCGCTGGCCGCCGATCTGAAGATCGGCTTGCTGGAAGACGTGTCGGGCGACCTCGCGCTGATGGGCAAGCCCAAGCTCAACGGGTCCTTGCTCGCCGTCGAGGAGATCAACAAGGCCGGCGGCATCATGGGCCGCAAGATCGAGCTGATCCACCTCGACCCGCAAGGTGACAACGCGCGTTACCAGGAATTCTCACGCCGCTTGCTCAGCAAGGACAAGGTCGACGTGCTGATCGGCGGCATCACCTCCGCATCGCGCGAGGCGGTCCGACCGATCATCAACAAGACCAACACGCCTTACATCTACACCAACCAGTACGAAGGGGGTGTCTGCGACGCGAACATGATCAGCAACGGCGCGATCCCGGAACAGCAGTTCTCGACGCTGATTCCGTACATGGTCGAGACCTTCGGCAAGAACGTCTACGTGATCGCTGCAGATTACAACTTCGGGCAACTCTCGGCCGAATGGAATCGAACCATCCTCAAGGGCCTGGGCGGCAAAGTTGTCGGCGAGGAATTCATCCCGCTGGGCGTCTCGCAATTTGCCCAGACGATCCAGAACATCCAGAAAGCCAAGCCTGACTGGATCTTGACGATCAATGTCGGTGCGGCGCAGGACTCGTTCTTTGAGCAAGCGGCGGCGGCCAAGCTGAACCTGCCGATGGCTTCGTCGATCAAGGTCATGCTTGGCTTCGAGCACAAGCGCTTCGCAGCACCCGCGCTCAACCGCATGCACGCCACGGCGAACTGGTTCGAGGAGATCGACACGCCCGAGGCCACCGACTTCAAGAAGCGCTGGCACGCCAAGTTCCCCAGCGAGGCCTACATCAACGACATGGGCTACAACGCCTATACCGCGGTGTACATGTACAAGCAAATGGTCGAGGGCGCGAAGTCCACCAAGCTCGCCGATCTGCGCAAGTTCATCGGTACCGGCAATGCCTGCATCGAAGCCCCCGAAGGCAAGATCTGCATCGACCCGAAAAGCCAGCACACTTCGCACCGCATGCGCTTGATTGCGGTCGACGAGAAGCACGCCGTCAAGGTCGTCAAGGACTACGGCGTGATCCAGCCGTACTGGCTCGGCCAGATCGGCTGCGATCTGACGAAGAACAACGACAAGAAGCAGTACTCGCCGTCGGATCTGCCCAAGAAGAAGTCCTGAAACAGCGTCGTGCCGGGTTCACTCGATCCGGCACGATCCCCGCTGACTTTTCACTTTCCAGGCGCGACCGATGTTCGCTGAAGCGTTTTCCGTCCTCTACCAGTTCGCAGACGTCTTTTCTTTTTTGATTCTCTCTGCCGCCGGCCTGGCCATCATCTTCGGGATGATGGGCGTGATCAACATGGCACACGGCGAGCTGATCATGTGTGGCGCCTACGTCACGGTTGGCCTGGCACATGGTGGGTTTCCCCTGCCGCTGGCGCA
>CALQBT020000214.1 GCA_943328885.2 Bordetella parapertussis
GCCGCGGCGCCGTGCTTGGTGGCGAAGGCCGCCGCGAGCTTGGCCGTGCTGGTGGTCTTGCCCACACCCGTGGCGCCGATCAGCGCAAACACGCCGCAATGGTCTTCGATCGCCAAGCCCTGATCGTCGGTGAGCAAGTTGTGTTCGAGCACGCCGCTGGCCCAGGCCAGAGGGTCGGCGGCATCGGTAGGCAGACTCTGCACCAGTTTGCGCACCAGTGCTGGCGAAAAACCAGCCTCGAACAGCACTTGCGACAGCCTGGCCTGGCGCGGATCACGCTGCAGCCTCTCCATGAACGCCAGCGTGCCAAAACGCTCGTCAATCAACTCACGCACCGCGCGCAATTCGCCGATCAACTCGCCGCGTTCGCGAGGCGTGGCCGATAGCGTGGCCGATAGCGTGGCCGATAGCGTGGCCGATAGCGCCGCCGGTAGCACGGCCGACAGCGCAGCGGCAGGCTCGGCCGCGGACTGGGTGCCCGGCTCGCCCAGCAGGCCTGGCCTGCCCGGCCCCACCGGGCGGATCTCGTCACGCAGCACCGGCGGCTCGCGTCGCAGCACCGTTTTGCGTGCCGGCTGCGGCGCGGGCGCCGCCTCGCCGACCGAGGCCGCCGCAGCGCCCGAGGCAGCACCGACTGGGCCGATCCTGGCAGCCGGGCGTGCAGACTCTTGTGCGGTCGCGCTCACCTTGGTCGGCGAGGCCGCAGCTTGCTGCGCCAACTCGGCCTGACGGCGCTTGAGCATGCGCTCGCGCACATAGTCCTGGAAGCTGAGCGTGCTCATGCCCAAGGTCTCGACATCGCGCGCCACAGCGTCCAGGCTGGGTTCGGTGTCCCAGCCCGGCGCGGCGTCGCGCTGGTCGGTGTTCAGCACAGGATCGTGCCGGATACCGGCATGCGCTTTGGGCTTTTCCACGCCCGCGGCAATGCGATCGGCCAGGCCAGTGCGGCCCAGAGCGCTGGTCTGGCCCTCAGCTGGCGCTGCAGTCTTCGCCGCGCGAACTCGCTCGGCCTGGGCCGCAGCCTGCTCGATGCGGGCCAGGCCCTGCGGCTCCAAGGCCAGCACCTCGACGCCCTCAGGACAAGGCCGGGTCGACAACACCACCGCGTCCTCGCCCAAGGCCTGGCGCAACTGCGCGAGCGCGTCGCGGGCACTGCGCGCAGTGAATCGCATGACCTTCATGCCGCCCCCGCATCGGTCAACCGGCCACAAGGCGCCGAATCACTGCCTTGAATCATCACGTCAATCCTCCGATGATCGAGCCGATCCGGATCGAATGGGTCTCTGGAATCTCGCTGTGGCTCAGCACCTTCAACCGCGGCGCGGCACGCTTGAGCAGCCTGGCCATCGGCACCCGGATCGCATCGGGCACCAGCAGACAAGCAGGCTGACCCAGGTCTTCTTGCTGTTGCGCTGTCTTGGCGGCCTCGCGGGTCAGGGTCTCGGCCACACCCGGGTCGAGCGCAGCGCCGTGCGGCGAGGTCAGCGCCTGGGTGACCAGGCGCTCCAGGCCGGGTTCGAGCGCGATCACGCCGAGTTCCTTGCCCGGGCCGTAGATCTGCTGGACGATGGCCGGCGACAAGTGGACCCGGATGCGGCGCGCGAGTTCGAGCGGATCAGTCACCGTGCCACCATGCTCGGCGACGCACTCGACAATCGATCGCATGTCGCGGATGTGCACACCCTCTTCCAGCAAGAGCTGCAACACCTTCTGAACGCTGGCGATACCGACCATCTTGGGGACCACATCCTCGATCAGTTTGGGGGCCTGCTGGGTGACATGCTCGACGAGCTGCTGGGTCTCGACCCGGCCCAGCAAGCGCGAAGCGTTCACCTGCATCAAGTGTGAGAGATGGGTCGCGACAACGGTCGCGCAATCAACCACCGTAAATCCGTTCATTTGAGCCATGTCGCGCTGGCGCGCTTCGATCCAGGTCGCCGGTAGTCCGAAAGCCGGATCGGTGGTAGCGGTGCCGACCAGCTTGATGCTGGCGCCGCCCGGGTTGATCGCCAGCCACTGACCCGGGAAGGCCTCGCCCTCACCCACCACCGCGCCGCGCAGCAACACCCGGTAAGTGCTGGGCTTGAGCTCGAGGTTGTCGCGGATGTGCACCGGTGGCGGCAGGAAACCCACCTCCTGCGCGAACTTCTTGCGAACGCCTTTGATGCGCGCGAGCAGATCGCCTGCACGCGCCTTGTCGACCAGCGCGATCAAGCGGTAGCCGACCTCCAGCCCCAGCGTGTCGACGGGCAGCAGATCGTCCCAGCTGGCTTCCGCGGGATCGGCTTGCGGGTCTGCGGGCGGTGCTGGCGGTGCGGCCCGGGCTTGCCGTTCGCGTCTGAAAATCCACCAAGACAAGGTGCCGATCGCCGTGGCCATCAGCAAGAACACCCGGTGCGGCATGCCAGGCACCAAGCCCAGCACGCCGACGATGGCGGCGGTCACCCCCAGCGCGCGCGAACTGCCAAACACCTGGCTGCCGATCTGAGCGCCCACGTTGTGCTCCTTGCCAACGCGCGAGACCACCATGGCCGCGGCCATCGAGATCAGCAAGCCCGGAATCTGCGCCACCAGCGCGTCACCAACGGCCAACAGCACATAGCGGTCGGCCGCATCGCTCGCGCTCATCCCCTTGCTCGCCACGCCGATGATGAAGCCACCGACGATGTTGATCGCCAGGATCAGCATGCCGGCGATCGCGTCGCCGCGAACGAACTTGCTGGCGCCGTCCATCGCTCCGAAGAACTCGGCCTCCTCACCCACCTCGGCACGACGACGCTTGGCCTCCTTGTCATCGATCTGGCCAGCGTTGAGGTCGGCGTCTATCGCCATCTGCTTGCCCGGCATCGCGTCGAGCGTGAAGCGCGCGCCGACTTCGGCGATGCGTTCTGCGCCTTTGGTGACAACGATGAAGTTGATCACCACCAGGATCGCGAAAACGATCAACCCGACCGCGAAGTTGCCGCCGACCAGAAAATGGCCAAAGCTCTCGATCACGCGACCGGCAGCGGCCGCCCCGGTATGGCCTTCGAGCAGCACGACCCGGGTCGACGCGACGTTGAGTGACAGCCGCAGCAGCGTGGTGACCAACAGCACCGTGGGGAAGGACGCAAAGTCGAGCGGGCGCACCATCTGCGCGGCCACCATCATCACCATCAGCGCCATCGCGATGTTGAAAGTAAACAGCAGGTCGAGTGCGAAAGGCGGCAGCGGCAACACCATCATCGCCAGCACCATGACGATGAACAAGGGCGCGCCGAGCGACTTCAGCAGCGAGGCACCAACGCCGAGCCGGGCCGCAGTCCGGACCACTCTCGAACCGCCCAGCAGGGCCAGCACTGAGGAGAGCCAGGCACTCATCGGTCAAGCCTTTGCCGGATCCGCGCTGTGCGGGTCCAGGTCAGGCGGCACCTCGACCGGCGGCAGATCGGCTGGCATCGCACCCTTGCCGGCCATCGCCGCGCGCAGCTGGAACACATAGGCCAGCACCTGGGCCACCGCCGTGAACAGGCGCGCCGGAATCTCCTGGTCGACCTCGGTGTGGGCATACAGCGCGCGCGCCAGCGGCGGCGCCTGCAGCACCGGCACACGGTGCTCGCGAGCCAGGTCGCGTATCTTGATGGCCAGCAGATCGGCCCCCTTGGCCACCACCTTGGGTGCGCCAGTGCCCGCGGGGTCGTAGGCGAGCGCCACCGCATAGTGGCTGGGGTTCATCACCACCAGGTCGGCCTTGGGCACCGCGGCCAGCATGCGCTTGCTGGCCATCTCGCGCATCCGCGACTTGATCCGACCCTTGACCTCGACGTTGCCCTCAGCCTCCTTGTGTTCCTGGCGTGCCTCCTGGTGGCTCATCTTGAGCCGCCGGGCCAGCATCGCACGCTGCAGCGGCACGTCGATCGCAGCAAACACCGCCAGCGCCAACAACAACAGCGCCAGACCGCTGCTCAGCGTGCGGCCGGTCTGGGCGATCGCGGCAGGCAGCGGCAGTCTCAGCGCATCGTGGAACTGCGGCAAATGGGTGTAGAGGTAGGCGCCGCCGATCAGGCCCAGCAGCAGCGCCAGCACGCAAGCCTTGGCCAGATCGCCCAGGTGCTGACCCGACAGCATGCGGCCCAGTCCCGAGACCGGATCGAGCTTGGCGAAATTGGGCGCCAGCGGCTGGAGCGTGAAATTCCAACCGCCGGCCCCGACCCCCGCGGCCAGCGCCAGCCCCAACGACAAAGCGCCCAGCGGCAGCAACACCACCAGCCAGGCCCAGCCAAGTTCGCTCAGGCGCTGGGTCAAGGCATCGGGCCGGGCGAGCAAGCCCGCATCGAAGCGCAGGCCAGCACCCAGGATGCGAGACAACCAGTCGCCCAGCCCAGGCAGCGCAACGGCCAGCACCGCACCGCCTGCGCCGACCACCAGCAAGTGCGCCAGATCGCGCGAGCGCGCCACCTGGCCCTCGCTTCGGGCCTTGCGGATCTTCTTCGGTGAGGCAGGAAGCTTGCGGTCTTGGGCATCGGCCATGGCATGGGCGCGGGGGCTTGTCCACCGCAACAAGATGGTGCCCGGATGGCCGATCGGATGGCGCCCGATAAGCGGGAGAGAAATCGCCTGTTTCCGCTGCTCGCCAGAAGTCGGATCGGCTCAAGGTGTGCAGCGGCTCAGCAGCCGATCTGCGATCGCGCCAGCGCCAGTTCAAGTTGGAGGGCAGCGCTCCGATAACCGATCGAAGCAAAAGACGCAGGGCGGCTGCACAAGCATTAACGCCGATTGCCTCAGTCTGAATCGCGCCACCGTCCGGCCCCCACTGCAAAGGATTCCCAACATGGCCTCCATCATCCAGAGCCTGTCCACCGACCAGATCGCCGGCCTGTCGACTGCGACCATCGCGGCCTTGGGCACGACCGACTGGGCCGCTTTCGACGACAGCAGGATCGTCGCGCTGACCACGGCGCAGATCGCGGCGATCTCGACCCGAGGTTTGGCGGCCCTGTCGACCACCCAGATCAATGCCTTCGAGAGCAGCGATTTCGGCGTGCTGGGCAGCGCCCAGATCCGCGCGATCTCGACCGCCGGCATCGCGGCGATGAATTCGGACGACTTCGGTGCGATGGGGTCAACCCAGCTCGGCGCGCTGGGCACCGCCCAAGTCCGCGCAATCGACACCGCCGACCTGGTCGCGCTCGGCACCGACGACCTCACGGCCTTTGGTTCGGCGCAGGTCCAGGCCTTGAGCACTGCCCAGCTCGCAGCGCTGGGCACCGACCACCTCGACGACTTGAGCACGGCGCAAGTCCGTGCGCTGTCAACCGCTCAGATCGCCAGCTTGGCGAGCGACCATCTCGATGCCCTGACCTCGGACCAGTTCGCAGCGCTGGGCACCGCCCAGGTCGCCGCGCTGTCGACGACCCAGGTCGCCAGCCTCGCGTCTGACGACCTCGCCGCGCTCGGCACCGCGCA
>CALQBT020000215.1 GCA_943328885.2 Bordetella parapertussis
AGCGCAGCCAATGCTCAGGCGCCTTGCTGCCCAGTAGCGTTCCCAACACGATGCCTGGGATCGACCCGACCAGCAGCGATCCCAGCAGCAGCAGGTTGACGTTGCCCATCAACAGGTGGCCGGTGCCGGCCACCAGCGTGAGCGGGATGGCGTGCACGATGTCTGTACCAACCAGCACCGCCGGCTTCATGCGGAACGGGTAAAGGTAGAGCAGCATCACGGCGCCCAGAGCGCCTGCGCCCACCGATGTGAGCGTCACCAAAAGGCCCAGGATCGCGCCTGCCAGCACCGTCAACCCCGGCTGGGCTCGTTTGAACGATTCTGGCGCTGTCGATCGCAACGCCTGTCCGAGGGCGTGCGTCTGGCGCTTGAAGATCATCGCCAGCGCCGTGAGCAGCAGCGTGCCGCCCAGTGCGTTGAGGATCAAACCGTGCTTCATTTGGCTGGCTCCGGTGTAGTGCAGCCAGGCCAAGGTGAGCATCGCTACGGGCAGGCTGCCCAGCGCCAGCCTGCGCAGCACCATCCAGTCGACGCTGCCTTTGCGGTGGTGCACCGCGCCGCCCACCATCTTGGTGATGGCCGCAAACCAAAGGTCAGTGCCCACCGCGGCCGCAGGTGCGACGCCGAACAGAAGCACCAGGATGGGTGTCATCAACGCGCCACCGCCCACCCCGGTCATGCCGACCATCGCCCCGACGCCAAATCCAGCCAGCGCGTTCATCCAGTCCATTCCATCCCTTGTGCATCGTTGCTAATGTTGTAAGCGAGCGTTAACTGATCAAGCCTAGCGCGCGCAACTTGTCGATGTCCCGCTTGGCAGCCGGCGCTGTTGACGCGCAGGTCGGGGTGTTCGAGAATCTCGTAGCGCGAGCTGACGCTGGGTCGGTGGCCTTCGATGCCTACAAAGCCAAGCGCGAGACCGGCGGCTTCATCCTGATCGACCGCCTGAGCAACAACACCGTGGGCACCGGCATGCTGCACTTTGCGCTGCGCCGCGCCCACAACATCCACCTGCAGCACCTTGACGTGGACAAGGCCGCACGCGCGATGCAGAAAGGCCAGGGGTCGGCAGTGATCTGGCCCAAAGGCCTGTCGGGTTCTGGCAAGAGCACCATCGCCAATCAGGTGGAAAACCGCCTGCACGCGACGGGCCTGCACAGCTATCTGCTCGACGGCGACAAAGTGCGCCACGGCCTGCTGGGCGCGGATGCGGTCGCCCGGCTTGATGCTGCCACTAGGTTGGGCCGGCTCACCCATTGAACCGGCAGACGGAAGACGCCCGTCTGTTGGCGCTGCTCGTTGGGCCGTGGGACCAGGGTTGGCGTGATGTCGTCCAGGCTCAGGCTGACCAAGAAGCTGTGGCGCCGGGTCTGGGTGAGCACACCCTTGCGCGCGTCGATCAGGATCACCGCCACGTCGGCGGTGGACGCTCCGGTGATCATGTTGCGGGTGTACTGCTCGTGGCCGGGCGTGTCGGCGACGATGAACTTGCGCCGGTCGGTCGAGAAAAAGCGGTAGGCCATGTCGACCGTGATGCCCTGCTCGCGCTCCGCTGCCAGGCCGTCGACCAGCAGTGCGAAGTCGATGTCACCACCTTGGGTGCCCCACTTCTTGCTGTCGGCCTCGATCTCGTCTTTGACCTGCTGCAGCATCTTGCCGGGCAAGTGCAACCCCATCGCAAGGTGGCCGCTTTGATTGAGTTGCTGCAGGCTGGTGGTCAAGGCATAGGTCATCGACTCACTGTTATTTTGACGACATTGAATATTTAGTCGAAAGTACATCAATCTAAGAACCTTGGGACGCGCAGCTCGGATGAAAATCTCCAAAACCGTGCCGGAGTTGCCGGCAGCCCTGTCTACGATCGCCTGTCAAGCTGGTCGATGATTCATGGGTGCCAAGGCCGGTCTCAAAATGGCGTGGCCAAGCAGGAGTTTTCCCCGTTGAGCCGGTGATCAAGGAGATCATGATTGTGCTGGCGGCCTATGACCCCGATTTGCTGGTCTGCTGGTTCGACAGCGCCTCCCGCTTCCCTGATGGAAAGCGTCCGTGCGAGCGGCTGATGGATTCGTCCCCATTCGCCGCAAAGGTGGGCAACACCACGTTCGAGGCCTTCAGTGCCGACGTGAAGCTGCTGGAGCGGCTGGCCAGCGCCTTTCGCGAGTTGGAGGACATCGCAAGCCCGGAGTTGGTGGCTGAAATCCGCCATGCCAAGTGAGCGACGGCCGGCGGCGCCGAAAGCGGCGCAGCGCACGGGTTTGCGGACCTGGACCTGGTTGCGGTGCGTGCCTGTTCGAATGAGCTTGGGCGCTGCGCGATGGCGGCTATTTCCTGAGCAACCGCTTGATCGAGGCGGCGCTTGCGCAGTCGGGCGAATAGTGGCTCGGTGTTTCCACATGTTGATCTGGATGGCCGGAGCCGGGGAGGGCAGAGTTGGCGCAAGGCCGATCCGACCACATCAAACAATGAGTGCTTCCAGGCCCTTCGTCTCCACCAACTGAAGCAACTTGGCAGCGGCGCCGCTGGGGTGTTTGCCAGCCGCTGGCGACTCCCACTTTTGGACGGTGGAAACGCTCATGTTTAAGAACGTGGCGAACACGGCCTGCGCTTTCAGACTGGCCCCGTGTCTCGGCGCTGGATTGGTCGACGATTGCCGCCCGTCCCGCGTCACAGCGTTGGCCCCCCGCGCAGCCATGAGGTCGGCGCGTCTGCGCGGCCACCGTCACCCCAAATACCCTGCGCCGAGGTGATCGACAGCGGTCTGGCGTTCTGGCGTCCTGCGATGGCGGCGCGTGCTTTAAGGTCGACACCGACCGGGCCCACGCCGCGAGCGCATCTCTCAGCGACAAGCCGCCATGTCGATGGCATCGATCAAGACTCATCTGCCTCACTCGGCAATACGAGGTCTCGCAGCCATCTTTGTGTGCCGCTTAATAACCTACAAAAAGGATGACCTATGGAGCCGCTTGCTCAGTCCTCAGGCGGCGCGCCTGCTGCCTCAGGGTAAAGCCGCGGGAATAGCAGGTCTAGCGAATCGAGGGGAAAGGCGATGCTGAGCGGGCCCCGGTGGCTGTCGCTTGTCAGCAGCCCGGCCTTGAGCAGATCACGCATGATGTCTCTGACCGTTCTCTCGCCAAGGCCTGTCATCTGTGTGAACTCAGCCCGCGAGATGGGCCCCGCCACGATGATGTGATGCAGAGGCAGCACGATTTCCTTGCGGTACACCAAGCTCGAAACCGTCTCTCTGCGCACGGTCACCAGCGCGGCCAATCGCTTCTTGAGGTCATCGAGTTCAAGCATCTGACCCATGAACTGCACCTGGTCCTCGCAGACTTCAATGAAGAACTCGCACCAGGCCCGAAGCATCTTCTCGCTCAGGTTACCTCTTCCGTCAAGGTCGCCGTGCCGAGGCAGGTCGGCGTTCGCGAGCAACTCGTAGTAGCGTGCTCGCTGCCTGGCCAGCCCGCGGGTCACCGACCACAAGCCGTCGCTCAAGGGAAGTAGCGCACAGTGGGTCTGCAGCCGGCATGCGCGACCGTTGCCGTCCAGGAACGGGTGAACCCACGCGAACCGATGGTGGGCTGCGGCGATGGTGTAGAGCAGTGAGTCGAAGCCAGTTGCTTGCCCGTAGACGTCGTCTGCCCTTGCCAGGAGTGCTGGCACCGAGGCATACCCCGGAGGGTGGTGTCGTCCAACCGTGACGTCCTCCTGCCTGAGAGTGCCTGGCTGTATAACTCTCTCGTTGGGCGACATTCGGTCTGCCGGGGCGAGTCGGCCGTAGAGGCTGCCATGTGCTCGCTGCAGGAATGCGCTGGTCAGGACTTGCGCTTCGGGCGCATGGGCGGCTTCCAGCTCTCGCTCAGCGTCGATATGTGCCACGGCAATCCGCTGCCGTTGAGCAATGTCAGGCTTCTCCGAGAAGTCTTGCTTCAGCGCCCGCGCAATGTTCGCCGGGTGAGTGCCCTGGCCCTCGATGAGGTTGGAGTAGTACGAGTTCATCGCCCGCACGAGTTCCCGAAGCGCGGCCCTGGTGGCAACGTGAACCCCTTGCAGTCGATACGAGGCCTCAACCACCCCACGCGTGCGCTGCATCAGTTCGGTCAGGCCCGATCGAGGGACCAGCGGCTCGAACTGATGAGGCTTGTCGTAGAGGGTGACTTGGGTGGGTGCAACAGACATTTATTTGCCGGTTAAGGTTCCGATGAAATTATAAATTAAATGTTCTACATGACAAGATGTTAGATGTTTAATATAGAAAAAAATGTCTGGTTTTTTGCCGGTTGATTTTTTGGTTCTTCGACGGCGTTGTAACCGCCCGTCCGAGCGTGAGAAGCGACCACCTGGAAGCGTGGTGCCGCGAAACAGGAACGCGCGCTGGCACAGGCGCTGGTGCACGACGATCTCAACGACGGCTGGCGCGGCTGGTGGCTGAGTGGTCGTGGCGCGGGCGCACACAGTTCTGTGCTCTTGGTCGCTGGCGCCACCAAGCTCGCCATCGAACGCCCTTGGCGTGATGCTCTCCCGTCTGGCGTGCCTGCGTGTGCCCGTGGCTGACTGCGACGCCCCGGCGCTCGCCGCCGAAGTGACGCAGGGCGCAGCCTGGCTGCAAGCCGGCGCATGAGGTCGGACCAGCGCAGGGTGGTCATTGCCGATGCCGAGCCGCTGATCGGCCTGGCGCGCATCAGGCGACTGGATTTTCTGCCCGGTCTTTTAGGCACGGTCAGCGTGACCCGGTGGGTGGTTGATGAAGTCCTGAATGGGGTGAGCTCCCGGATTTGGCGGCGCTCAAGGCGGCCTTCACTGAGCCCTGGCTGCAAGACGCCGACCTGGCTGACACTGATACCGGTGCCAATGCCGATGCCGATGCCGATGCAAGCCTGGAGGAATGCCGGGCGATGATCAACCTGCACCAGATCGACATGGGCGAGGCCAGCGCGCTGGTGTTGGCGCAGCAGTTGGCGACCCAGGGTACAGCAGCCCTGCTGTTGATCGACGAGCACCGCGGGCGGCAGGCAGCGCAGTACTGCCAAGTGGCCATCATCGGCACGGCGGGCTTGCTGGTGCTGGCCAAACCAGCGAATCGACGGTGCAGAAATGGGAAGCCGGAACCAAACGGCCTAGCGGCATGGCGCTCAAGTTGCTGGCCATTGTGGAAAAGCACGGTCTCAAAGTACTGGCTTGAGCGACACGCCGCGGTCTCAGACTCCAGCATGTGGGGCGTATTCTCCGCATTGATCGCGGTGATTGATGGGCCTATTCACCGCACGGAAGGCACAGCGCGCTTAGGCCACACTGCTGCGCCTGAACACTTCGTTGTTTCAGGGCTCGGCCAACAGATCGTGGCCAGCAGGTCAGCCAGCTGCCAGAAGCTTGCGTGGGCGTCCGCCTTTTTGGCCGTTTTCGCGCGCAGCAACTGCCTTGCTGGCGCTGCTTCGGCTGCCATTGCG
>CALQBT020000216.1 GCA_943328885.2 Bordetella parapertussis
GTGCAGCAGATCGGCAAGGTCGAGTGATGCCTCGGGGTCGACGCTGGTCTGCGGCGCTGCGCGCAACTGCTGCGCTCAGCCTGCGCTGGGCTAGGATGCTGGTGTCTCAACACTGGCCATACCGTCATGCAACCTGACACCACCGCCTGCATCGCAGGCGCTTACGAGCACCCTTTGCGCTATGCGCCCGACAAGTCGATCGCGCAACTGCATGCCGAATGCGCCAGAGGCGCGCTCGACGACGCGGGACTGAGCTTTGCAGACGTCGATGGCTATTTCTGTGCCGCCGATGCGCCGGGCGGTATTCCGGCGCTGATGGTCGACTACATGAACCTGAAGGTCAAACAGGTCGATGGCACTGAGTCGGGCGGCTGCTCGTACATCAGCCATGTCGGCAAGGCGGCGCAAGCCATTGCCGATGGCCGTTGTTCGGTGGCGCTGATCACCTTGGCTGGCAAGCCGCGCAGCAGCGGCCAAGCCACAGGCACCGAGATCCGCGTGCTACCGCCTGAGCGTCCCGCCTCAGCCTGGGAGGCGCCCTATGGCTGGACCGTCGCGGGCCTGTACGCCAACTACGCCCGCCGCCACATGCACCAATACGGCACCACGCCCGAGCAAATGGCCTGGGTCAAGGTCTCGGCCTCGCGGCATGCGCAACACAACCCGAATGCGCTGCTGCGCAAGCTGTACACGGTCGAGGACGTGCTCGCGTCGCCGATGGTCGCCGACCCACTGCGCCGCCTCGACTGCTGCGTGATCACCGACGGCGGCGGCGCGCTGGTGCTGGTCAATGCGGCGGTGGCCCGGACCCTGAAGCGCCCGCTGGTGCGCGTCAGGGGTTTCGGGGAGACCGTCAGGACCAACGAGGCGGGCCGCGCCGACATGCTCGAAACCGGTGCGTCGGTCTCGGGCGCCAGGGCCTTCGAGCAGGCCGGGCTCAAGCCCGCCGATGTGCACTACGCGTCGATCTACGACAACTTCTCGATCATGGTGCTGATGCAACTCGAGGACCTGGGTTTTTGTGCCAAGGGCCAGAGCGGGCGTTTCGTGGCCGACGGCAACTTGATCTCGGGGGTGGGCAAATTGCCGTGGAACACCGACGGCGGTGGCCTGTGCAACAACCATCCACAAAACCGCGGTGGCATCACCAAGGTCATCGAAGCCGTGCGCCAGCTGCGCGGCGAGGCGCATCCTGCGGTCCAGGTCAAGGATTGCGGCATCGCCATCGCCAGCGGCCCCGGCATGGTGCTGGGCATCGGCCACGCGCACGCCACGGTCGTTCTGGAGAGAATGTGATGAGCGAGATCGATACCTTGCGCCAAGACCCTTACGTCGCGGCTTTTCCCGAGACCCTGCCGTTCTGGGCGGCGGCGGCCAAGGGCGTGTTCATGCTGCCGCGCTGCAAGCGCTGCGAGCAGGTCCATTGGCACCCGCGGGCTTTCTGTCCTTTCTGCCACGACACCGAGCTCGAGTGGGTGGCGGCATCGGGGCGTGGCAAGGTCTACTCGTATTCCATCGTTCGACACCCGCAGACACCTTATGTGCTGGCCTATGTCGAGATCGACGAGGGCTTGCTGCTGATGAGCAACATCGTCGACTGCGAGTTCGATGCGGTGCATGTCGGCATGCCGGTGCAGGTGCGGATGCGGCCGACGGCGGAAGGCCGGCACGCGCCGGTGTTCGGTCCTATTCCTTGACCGCCGGACCTGCCACTTTGGCCGGGTCAAGCCTTTTCAAGCACACCATATGACAAGAGCAGACAAACCGATTCGAACCGACATCGGTTGGAGCGACGCCAGCAGCATCACCTTGTTCGGCAAGGACTTTCCCAGCGAAATACTTGGGCACCTCAACCTGGGCGACATGGGTTTCATGGAGCTCACTGGGCGGGTTCCGAACGCCCAGGAGTCGCGCATGTTCAACGCGATGGTCGTCACCTTGGTCGAGCACGGCATCACGCCGAGCGCGCTGGTCGCTCGCATGACCTATCTGGGGGCGCCCGAGTCTATGCAGGGCGCGGTGGCCGCCGGCTTGAATGGCTTGGGAACGGTTTTTGTCGGCAGCATCGAGGGCGCTGCCAGGATGTTGTCGCAGGCGATGCCCGCAGCGCAGCCCGATGCCGACTTTGCAGCCTTGGCCGCGCCGATCGTCGAGTCGTTCCAGTCCCAAAAGCGCATCGTGCCTGGCATCGGCCACCCTTTCCACAAGCCGATCGATCCGCGCACGCCGCGCTTGCAGGCCATCGCCAGGGAAACGGGGTTTGACGGGCCGTACCTGGCCTTGATGACCGCGATCTCGGACGAAGCGGGGCGGCGCAGTGGCAAGCCCTTGCCGGTCAATGCGACCGGGGCGATCGGCGCGCTGTGTTGCGAGATGGGCTTTGACTGGAAGATCTGCCGGGGCCTGGGCGTGATGGCGCGTGCCGTCGGTCTGGTCGGTCATATCCTCGAGGAGTCGCGCCGGCCGATGGCCGCCGAGATATGGCATTCGATCGAGGCCAGGGCCACGGCCCACTTCCATGCTGAACCTGACCCGCCAGGGTAAGCTGTCCCGCCGGCACTGCCCTGCCGGTGCAGGGCAAGCCTCTTGCAATGGATAACCCCCACACCATGACATTCCCGATCACCGAACACACGCTCAAGACCGCACGCCACACCACGGGCTATCTCGAATGCGGTGCGCCGGATGCGCCGCTGCTGGTCTTTGTCCATGGCTGGCCCGAGTTGTCGATCTCCTGGCGTCACCAACTGCCGGTCTTTGCCGCGCTGGGTTTTCGCTGCATCGCGCCCGACATGCGCGGCTACGGCCGATCGGCCACCTACACCCGTCACGAAGACTTCGCGCAGGCGCTGATCGTCGACGACATGCTCGAACTGCTGACCTCGCTGGGCCGCGACCAAGCGGTCTGGATCGGCCACGACTGGGGCAGCCCGGTGGTCTGGAACATCGCCAGCCACCATCCCGACAAGACGGTCGGCGTGGTGAGTCTTTGCGTGCCTTATCTCTCGGCCGGGTTTGCGCCCGAGACGATCATTCCCTGGGTCGACCGCGAGGTCTACCCTGAGGACAGCTATCCCGCCGGGCAATGGGATTACATGCTGTTTTACCGCGAGAGCTTCGACAAGGCTTGCAAGGGTTTCGAGGCCAATGTTGGCAATGCCGTCAAGGCGCTGTTTCGCAAGGGTGACCCTGCGTCGGTCGGCAAACCTGCTCGCACGGCCTCGGTCCGCCAAGGCGGTGGTTTCTTCGGGGGCGGTGCTTGCCCTGATCTGCCGCGCGACGGCGATGTGATCACCGAAGTCGATCTGGCGGCCTACACTGCCGCGCTGACGCGGCATGGCTTTTTCGGACCGGATTCCTGGTACATGAACGGCCAGGCCAACATCGCTTATGCGGCGCTGGCGCGCAACGCCGGCAAGCTCGCGATGCCGGTGCTGTTCCTGCACGGTGAGTACGACGCGGTCTGCGAGACGGTTCGATCGCGGCTCGCCGACCCGATGCGCAGCGACTGCGTCGACCTGACCGAGGTCGTGGTGAAGTCGGGCCACTGGATGGCGCAGGAGCAGCCGGTGGCGGTCAACGCCGCGCTGGCCCGCTGGCTGTCAACCCGGCTGGGTACGTACTGGTAGGCGCGGTAGGCGCGCCGGCGGCTTGATCAGTCGGGCTGTATCCGCGCCTCGCGGATCAGCCTTTCATAGCGGTTCTTTTCGCTGCTCACCATCGCGGCCCACCGCTCGACCGATGCGGGCAGCACCTCGCCGCCGGCCGACGCGAGCCGGGTCTTGAGCTCTTCGGTGGCCAATGCGCGTTGCGTCTCGGCGTGTAGCCGGGCCAGCACCGGTTGTGCCGGCTGGCGTAGGTGATGCTCGACGGTGCCGCCTTGGCCGCGGCGATGAAGCGCGCGATCGTGGTGTGCGGCGAGCCCGCGCTGACCGCCAGCACCACCGGAACGCGCCCGACCAGCGACACCGGCGTGATGTCGCGCGCCAAGTCGTAGAGCGCGGGCTGGTACAGCGAGACATTGGCGGCCAGCGCGTTGGCCGCCAGCATCAGCGTGTGGCCGTCGGGCACTGTCTATGAGTGAGCTCACGGCGATGTTGGTGCCGGCGCCGGGTTTGTTCTCGACGATCACTGGCTGGCCCAGGTCGGCCTTGGGGCGCTCAGCAGGTCCGGGCGAGGATGAAGGCAAGCTCGACCTCGACCCGTGGCGCGATGAATCGGTCGGCCGGAATGTCGCCGCCGCTGGCGAAGAACATGTCGGCCATCAGCGGCGCGTGGTCGGGCTCATTGATCTGGCTGGCCTGTTGCATCGCGTAGCCGTCGTCTATCGTCATCTGCGGGTGCTGCTGGGAGAAATTACGCAGCGGCTGACGCGTCTTGCCCGCTTCAAAGAGCTGGCGCGCAAGTGCGGCAAGGGTCTCGGGGTTCATGCTGCCGACTCTTTCAGGGTTTGGGCTGGAACAGCGGGTGCAGGCTGCTGTTCTTGGCGTCGAAGACTTCGGGGCCTTCGTCGATCTGCAGCGTCACGCCGATCGGCCGATGCGCGAACTGGGGCGCGAAGTGGGCCTTGGCCACCGCCTCGAGGCGCTGGCCGGCGAGTTGCTGCAGCGCTGCACTGCGGCCGCGGCCCATGCGCAGGTTGAGGTAGACAAAGCCGTAGTCCGTGGTCTGGCCTGCCGCCCGGCCTGCCGCACCGCCATCGGCGACCGCGAAATGCGGTGCCGGGTAGGCCAGCACCCTGACGCCGCCGGTCGGAAAGACCTGCTTGCCGACTTCGTCTTTGACGCCGAGCATCGCGTCGGCCAGGCTGCGGCACAGCGCGTCGATGTCGCTGCCGCCTTGGGCGATGGGTGCGTCGAGGTTGCCGGTGTAGAGGATCACGAGGTGGGGCATGGCCGCGTCTTCAGAGCCGGCTGCCGGCGTTGGCCGGCGAGCGCGACAAGCCTATGCCTGGCAGGTCGGCCGGCATCGGCGTGACCGGAAAGATCGCGTTGATCTGGCCGGTGCCCGAGCTGGGAAAGAACGGGGTGACCACCTCGACGCCAGCGTCGTAGCGGTCCCAACCGAGCGCGCCCAGCAGCATCGCGGTGTCATGCATGAAGCCTTCGCCTTGGCCCTTGACCGCGTACTCGGGCAGCATCTCGCAGAAAGTGGCCCATTCGCCGCGCTGCCACATGCCCACCACATGGTGGTCGAGCTGCTCGAGAAACGGGCTCCACATCTTGTTGGCGTACTGCGGCGCCAAGCCGTTCTGGGCAAAGCGGTGCGACAGCGATCCGCTGGCGAAGATCGCCACCGTGCCGTCGTACTGGTCTTCGATCGCGCGGCGCATCGCCCAGCCCAGCTTGGCGCTGTCGGCCAGTTGGTGGACCATGCACAGCGCCGAGACCGAGACCACCTTGAAGTGCCGGTCA
>CALQBT020000217.1 GCA_943328885.2 Bordetella parapertussis
GCCATCGCGGGGCGGCGCGACTCCGGGGCTAAGCGCCGCAGAACGGCCTGCGCCAGCAACACAGCGTCGCCCGGACGCTCCCTGAGCGCCGGGATCTCGACCACGATTTCGGCCAGGCGGTAATAAAGATCCTCGCGAAACCGCCCGACTTCGATTTGCGCCAACAGGTTCTGGTGCGTCGCGCAAACCACCCGCACATCGACCGCGATCTCCTGCCTGCCGCCGATGCGCTCGATCTTGCGCTCCTGCAGAAATCGCAGCAGCTTGGCCTGCAAAGGCTGCGGCAGATCACCGATCTCGTCGAGCATCAGCGTGCCGCCGTGGGCGGTCTCGATCTTGCCGACCGTGGTCTTGCTCGCACCGGTGAACGAGCCTTTTTCATGGCCGAAAAGCTCGCTCTCGAGCAAGGCCTCAGGTATCGCCGCGCAGTTGATGGCAACAAACCTGCCGCTGCGTTTGGACGCTTGGTGCAAGCCTTGCGCCAGCACCTCCTTGCCAGTGCCGCTCTCGCCTAGCAGCATCACGGTGGCGTCGCTGCTTGCCACGCGCTCGATCATCCGGCACAGGCGCAGCATCTCGGGGTCGCGGGTCAGCAGGCCGGTCAGCGCGTCGGGTTGGTGCAGGGTCTGTAAGCGCCGGTTCTCGGTCTGCAACTCGAACAGCCTGAAAGCCCGGT
This sequence comes from Bordetella parapertussis, assembly GCA_943328885.2. Classification (GTDB taxonomy): domain Bacteria; phylum Pseudomonadota; class Gammaproteobacteria; order Burkholderiales; family Burkholderiaceae_C; genus Pseudaquabacterium; species Pseudaquabacterium parapertussis_A. Next base: position 677 of record CALQBT020000217.1, read on the forward strand.
CTATCGTCAACCCGAGCAACTCGGGCTCGAAGGGCTTGGCAAAAAAATCGTAAGCCCCCAGCGCGACCGCTCGCAGCGCGTTGGCCTGGTCGTTCTGCCCGGTCAGCACGATCACCTTGATGTCGGGATCGATCTGCAGCAACTGCTCGAGCAGCCTGAAGCCCTCGCCCACGGAATCGGGGTCAGGCGGCAAGCCCAGGTCCATCGTCACCACCGAAGGTTGGTGGCGACGCGCCTGCACCAGCGCCGACTCGCGGTCGCAGGCCGTGACGGTCTCGAAACGGTCGAGCGACCATTTGATCTGTTTTTGCAGCGCGAGGTCGTCCTCGACGATCAGCAGCGGTGCTTGTGCAACACTCATGCTGCCGTCCTCAGGTCGGAGCCGGTTCGCAGATCGAACAATGGCAGCAACAGCGTCACCACCGAGCCCTGGCCCAGTTCACTTTTCACCTCGATGCTCCCGCCGAGTTCCTTGATGTATTGAAAGCTCTCGTAAGAGCCTATGCCCATGCCGCTGCGCTTGGTGGAGTTGAAAGGGCGGAACAAACGGGACTGTATGAACTCAGGGCTCATGCCCGCGCCGTTGTCGCCGACCACCACCATCGCCCGGCCGACCGATTGAGTCAGCCGAACCGACACGGTACCCGAGGCGGGCGTGGCGTCGAGTGCATTCTGCACAACATGGCCGATCACGCGCTCGAGCCGCTGGGCATGACCGCGGGTGGCAACGCGGTCTGTGATGTCGAGCTCGAATTGGCGGCCATGCAGCCGCGTGGCCTGATGGATTCGTTGCAGCAAAGGCGCGAGTTCCACGCCCGATGCCGAGCCTGCCGGCCGCTCGCCTTCGCGCAATTGCAGCATCATCTGGCGCAGCTTGTCGAGCGAGCTCTCGACCGTCTCGAGCATGTCTTGCTGGAACTGCGCATTGCCACGGTGGCGCTCGGCGTTCTTGAGCATCAGCGAGAGCTGGGTGATGATGTTCTTGAGGTCATGCACCACGAAGGCCGACATGCGGTTGAAGGCGTCGAACTTGCGCGCCTCGAGCAAGGCCTCGGTGGCGTGCATCTGGGCCAGGAAACCGGCAGCCTGGCGTGCGGCGGTCTTGAGCAGGTCGCGCAACTCCCAGTTCAGCGCCAGCTCGGCGCGCGGCCTGGCCAGCACGACAAAGCCGATCATCTCGTCGGCCACCCGCAGCGGCACCACCAGCCAGGCCGATGGCAGGTGCGCCAGCCAATCCGGCCAAAGCAGCGCCTCGCCAAACGGATGCGAGCGCTCGGCGTCGAGGTCGACAATCCATTCGTCCTCGCGCATTCGGCGACAGAACGGTGAATCGGTCGGCTCGCTGCTGTCGATCTGGGGCATGTTCCAGCGCGCTGACTGAACATATTGTTCGTCGCCCAAGGCCTTGAACCACAGCGCGCCGGCTGGGCATTCCACCAAATCGGCCAGACCTCGCACCACCAGACCACCCACCGCCTGCGGTGCGCTGCGGGTCGACAACATCGCGGTAAAGCGCAGCCACTCAAGCCGGTAGTCGTAACGGTAGCGCAGAAAATGCTTGCCCAGAAAAACCCGCAGGCGGGCGCGCAAAGCACCCGACAGCAGCAGCGCCGTCAACAGCAAGCCGGCGATGAACAGCAAAGCCACCTGCAAGGCGCCACCCCAGCTGCCGCCAAAAAATCGCAGGTAATAACCCGTCGCCGCAATGAACAACATATAGGCCCCGACCAGCAGCAGCGAGGCCGAGTAGAACGCTGCCGTCTTCGACACCTGGACCCGGGCCAACCAGCCAACGTCACGGGCCGATGCCAGCAGCAGCAATGGCAGCACCGCCGCATGCACCAGACCGCGAGCGCCCAAGACATCAGGGTCGAAGCCACCGAACATCGAGGCCTGCGAGAACAAGTAGAGGTCGAAGCCAAACAGACAGGCCAAGCCCAGGCACAGGGGCTTGGCGCCCCAGCGTGAGCCCTCGGGCTGGTTGCGAAAGACTTGCTCAACCAGCAACAATCCCAACACCGCCCAGGCCAGCTGGCTGGCCAACAGCCAGCCCTGCAACAGGCTGGCGCGCTCAGGCCACAGGCCCAGACCGAGGTTCGCACCCAGGCTGAAAAGCGCCAGACCAGCGACCAAGGCCAGCAGGCCAAGGCCTGGCGTGAGCCAGCCCGACAGCGGTCGCAGCAGCGCGAGCATGAACACTGCCCAGGCGGCGCAGCGCAACTGGTCGAACATCAGCGCGAGATGCCAGGACAAGCGCTTGGCCGAGCCCAGGTCGACTGCCGATGCGACGCCCCAGCCCAAGGTCGCGAGCAGCGCCAGCAGATACAAGCCGGCCAGCGGCCCGGCGGGGCGCCGCATCTGCTGCACTGCATGCGCACCGTAAGCCAGCACCACCAGCACAAAGCCCGCCAAGGGCAGTCCGCCTTGCACCACAGTCGGCACGGCGCTCAGCGCGCGCCCTTGCCGGTCAGCACCACACCGACCGTCTGGAACAGGATCAGCAGGTCGAGCAGCAGGCTGTGGTTCTTCACGTAGTACAGGTCGTACTGCAGTTTTTCGCGCGAATCCTCGACCGTCGACCCGTACTGGTAACGGACTTGGGCCCATCCGGTGACGCCGGGCTTGATGCTGTGGCGTGCCGCGTAATAAGGGATTTCAGCGGTGAGTTGTTTGACGAAGAAAGGCCGCTCTGGGCGCGGACCGACCAGGCTCATGCTGCCGGCCAGCACGTTGAAAAGCTGGGGCAGTTCGTCGATGCGAAGCCGGCGTATCACCTGGCCGACCCGCGTGATACGACCATCCCCGGCCGCAGCCCAGCGCGGCTTGCCGTCTTGCTCGGCATCGGATCGCATGCTGCGAAACTTGGTGACCATGAAGGCCTTGTCATGGGCACCGACTCTTTGCTGGCGGTAGAACACCGCGCCCGGGCTGTCGAGCTTGATCGCGATCGCAGCCAGCAGCATCAGCGGCGAGGCCAGCACGATCAGCAGCAAGGAGCACAGCAAGTCGAACAAGCGCTTGACGACGCTGCGCAGGCCGCCCTGGACAAAGCCGTCGCCAAAGACCAACCAGCCGGCGTTGACGAAGTCGATCCTGATCTGGCCCAGCATGCGCTCGAAGTAGGTGCTGATGTCGAGCACACGAATGCCCGCAAGCTTGCAGTCGAGCAACTCGCGCAAGGGCATGCTGCCACCGCGGCGCTCGGTCAGCGCGACGACGATCTCGTCCACACCCAGCCGCCGCGCGGTCTGGGTCAAGGACATCGCGGGCGACAGCCGTTCGGCCAGCGGCACCGTGAGATCGCGCTCGTTCGGGCCAGGAAAGTAGCCGACGATCGAACTCAAGGGGTCGGCTGCGCGCAGGCTGGCACCCACCATCCTGGCCGTGGGCCCGGCGCCGAACACCAGCACCCGCGCGCCTGCCCGCGACTGCCTGGCCCAATAGCCGAGCGCGGCCCGGCGCAGGATCAGCGCGACGATGACCCCCATTGCCGAGCCACGAAGCGCATCAAGGTTGCCCAAACCCACCGGCAACAGGCCCAGCACGTGATGCGCCAACAGCAGGCTCATCGCGATCGCGATCGCGACGCGCCAAGCCGACGCCCCCATCGACGCGTCCGGCGTGCGCCGGTACAGGCCCGAGGCGCCGTTGATCACGAACAGACCCGCCGCCAGAGTCAAGACCGGCCCGCCGGCCAGCAACAGCGCCGGCTGCGAACTTTCAAGCTGGGCCAGCACCACGCCCGACAAGGCCAGCAGCGACAGCCCGAAGTCGAACCAGATCCTGCGCAGTGTCCAGGCGTGGAAATGGTGGTTGAACAGCTTGATCATCGTGCGCCCTGAGGACTCGCCTGTTGAGGAGGTCAAGGCCTGGTGCCGCAACGGATACGCGGCTGACCCCCCTAAGAGGTGATTGGCGCAGCGCATGCGCGTCGCCGCAAGCCCTTGCTGCGGGGGGCCGCCGCGACCGATGTCACGCAGGCCGGCGCTTGATACACCCGGCCGCGCCAGCTCGCACCAGCTCGCACCAGCTCGCACCAGCTCGCACCAACTCCCAGCGGCAGGCGGCGCAGGACCCGCGGGCTCAGACCGCTAACGGCGCCAGACCTGGCCAGCGCTCAGGCTCTGGCAGCAGCACCAGGTCGGCACGGGTGCGGCCGGTCTGAAGCGCCTGGACGCAACGCCGCCAAGCCGCATCAGGCTCGGGCACTTCGAAGCCGTAGCAGACCAGGCCAGAGACTTCCTGGCGCCGCACCGTCCTGGCCTGGACGCAGGTGGACTCCTGGGCGCCGAGGTCGATTTCGACCCGACCCCAGGTGCCCTCCGGCAAGAGCATCGCGCATTCGGCCTGGAAGCCGTGCAGCGACATCTCGATCACCTGCAGCGGATAGCGCAGGCCACTGCCATAGGACGACACGACCAGCCGCGCCGGGCAGCGGATCGAGAAGCGTTGGTGCCGGCGCAGCGCCAGCCCGATACGGGCGCCGGGCGCAGGTTGGGGCAGCACCGAGGCATAGGCCTCGTGGTCGTAGATCGACCGCAACAGCAAGCGCTTGCGGTCATCGAGCGCGGCGAAGACCCGGCTGCGCTGGTTGAAGAAGTAATCCATCATCGCCGGCGTCAGCACCGGGTCGTTGGTGGTGAAAAAACGCCGCGCTGGGGCCTGGATGTTGGGCAGGCGGTTCTGCTTGAAATAGCGCCACAGGTTCTTACGCTCGCGCTTGTGGCCA
>CALQBT020000218.1 GCA_943328885.2 Bordetella parapertussis
CCGTCAGGCCATTGCCATGCGGCATCATCCAGGTCAGCCACCACTTCAAGCCCAGACCATGACCCATGCATTGCACGACGTCCGCGCCCTCGCCTTTGACATCTTCGGCACCGTGGTCGACTGGCGCAGCTCGATCATCCGCGAGGGCCAGGCGCTGGGGCAACGCCTGGGCCTGGCGGCCGACTGGCCGGCCTTGGCCGACGCTTGGCGCGCAGGCTACCGACCGGCGATGGCCCAGGTCGCCGCCGGCGAGCGCGCCTGGGCCACGATCGACGTGCTGCACCGCCAGATCCTCGACGACTTGCTGCCGCGCTTCGGGCTCGAATCCTTGTCAGAGCAAGAGCGAGACCATTTCAACCGCGCCTGGCACCGCTTGGCGGCCTGGCCCGACAGCGTGGCGGGCTTGGCCCGCCTGCGCAGCGCATTCGTCACCACCACGCTGTCGAACGGCAACGTGGCCTTGCTGGTCAACCTGACCCGAGGGGCCGACCTGCGATTCGACTGCGTGCTGTCGGCCGAACTGATCGGCCGCTTCAAACCCGACCTTGAGGTCTACCGAGCAGCGGCGCGCTTGCTTGGCCTGCCACCGTCGCAGGTGATGCTGGTGGCCGCTCATCCCAGGGACTTGGCTGCCGCCCAACAAGCCGGGCTCAAGACAGCCTACATCCCGCGCCCTGAGGAGCACGGACCCGGGGGTTGGATGGAAGCACCCGGCCAGACGCGCTTCGACCTGGTCGCGCCGGACTTGATCGGCTTGGCCAAGCAGCTGGGAATCGCCTGAGCTGCGCCGACAGGCGTCGACCGGCGATTGATCAATATCACTTGCTCTATGTCAAGTTGCTGTCAGCCTGGGCAGACAAAATCTTGTCCATGGATAGCGCCAGATGAAGACCCTCTCGATTTACCCCGACCTCGCCCCCAGCGGTTGCGGCGTCTGCGCGCAGGGCAAGGACACACCGAATTGCCAGCGGGTGTTGGACCAGACCACGGCTGCGCCGCAGCTCAGCGGCCCCAGCGATGAAGTCAAGCGCTTGATGGCCGCTCTGGGCGCTCGACTGGGCTTGGCCACAGACCATGACCTGCCGGCCGGCACCGGCTGGCTCAAGGCCCTGCATGTACAGCCTGGCGAGGTCAGCCTGCAGCTCGCGCTCGACGGCAGCCGCGGCGGCGCCGTGCTCGCAGACGCCGCATTCCAGACCCTGCGCAGTCTGTTGCCCGACACCGACATCTTCGTCACCCACGCGGCTTGACAGCCGCATCGGCGCGCTGATTACAGCTTCGCGGCAGAACGCCGTTTGGCGGCCGTGGCGTCGATTTGGTACTGCTCTTCGGCCAAGCGACGCATTTCCAGCGCGGCATTGAGCGCCCCGGTGTAGCGCTCAGGGGTGTAGGTGTTCTGGTTGGCGATGTAGACGCTGCGGCGCAGCGGCTTGCCACCGAAGCGCGGCAGGTTCACCGAGAAGTGGCACTCGGGCACCGAGCGCCCGGGGCGCTGGCGCAAGATCGGACCGCTGATGCCAACCGGCAAATCATTTTGCTTGCTAGGGCTGGTTTCGCGCTGCAACCCTGTCGGCGCAGGCAACTCGGCGATGCGCTGGCGTAGCGACTCGATCGCACGCTTGAGCGCCGGCCGCGGTCCATTGCCGGCGCCGTGCCCGTCCGAATAGAACAAGGTCGGCTGGCCATAGCGCATCTGCCAGCCATGGGTGCTGTGCGTGTCGATGCGCTGAATGTGCTCAGGCACGCGAATGCGCGCACCGGTGTAGATAGTGACTGTTCTGGTCTGCATGGGTATTGGTTTTCCTAAGATTCCCCCCTGACGCCGCCGGCAAACAAGCCCGGCGATCACTTCTTCTTATCGGCATCAAGCTGCAGAGCAAGTACTGGTCAACCGTCGATCAGCGCTGGGTCCCACGCATGCACGGTCTGGTTCTGCTCACCCAGCCCTTCGATGCCAAGTCTGATTTTATCATTTTTCTTCAGAAACACCGATACGGGTTTACATCCCATGCCAACCCCGGGCGGTGTGCCGGTGCTGATCAGGTCGCCGGGGTACAGCGTCATGAAGCGGCTGATGTAGCTCACCAGCTGCGCGACGCCGAACACCATCGTGCGCGTGCTGCCATTCTGGTAGCGCTTGCCGTTGACATCCAACCACATCGCGAGTTGCTGCGGGTCTGCCACCTCGTCGCTGGTCACCAGCCATGGGCCGACCGGGCCGAAGGTGTCGCAGCCCTTGCCTTTGTCCCAGGTGCCGCCGCGCTCGATCTGGTACTCGCGCTCGGAGATGTCGTTGACCACGCAGTAGCCCGCGACATGGCTCAGCGCATCGGCCTCGCTGACATAACGAGCACGGCGCCCGATCACCACGCCGAGCTCGACTTCCCAGTCGGTTTTGACCGAGCCCTGCGGCATCACCACCGGATCGTTGCAGCCGATCACCGTGCTGGTGTGCTTGGTGAACAGCACCGGTTCCGCCGGCACCGGCATGCCCGATTCGACCGCATGGTCGGCGTAGTTCAGGCCGACGCAGATGAACTTGCCCATACCGCTCCAAGGCGGGGCGATACGCCCGGGCTCAGCCACCAGTGGCAGGCTGGCCGGATCGAGCGCACGCAGCGGGGCCAAACCTTCCGGCGTGAGCATCTCGGCGCGCAGGTCGGCGATCACGCCCGACAAGTCACGCACGCGGCCTTGGGCGTCGAGCATCGCAGGTTTTTCGTGGCCCTTGGGACCGTGGCGTAGCAGTTTCATGGATGTCTCTCCTGGTTTTCAAAGTGGCAGGCCGTTGGCCTTGAGGTAAACAGCGTAGAGCGAACTGGTGGCACAAATATAGAGCCGGTTGAGCTTGGGCCCGCCAAAGCAGACGTTGGCGACGGTCTCGGGAATGCGGATCTTGCCGATCAGGCGCCCGTCCGCGGTGTAGACGTGGACGCCATCGCCAGCGCTACACCACAGCCGGCCCTGGCGATCGAGCCGAAAGCCGTCGAAGAACCCCTTGCCGCAGGTGGCGAAAAGCGACGAGGCCCCGAGCCGGCGGCCGTCGCTGCTGAGCTCGAAGCGGCGAATATGCCGCGGCCCGCCAGGGTCGTGGCTGGCACCGGTGTCGGCGATGTAGAGCATGGATTCATCGGGCGAAAACGCCAGCCCGTTGGGCTTGACGAAATCGTCGGCCACCTTGTCCACCACGCCCGTGGCAGGGTCGATTCGGTAGACGTGGCAGGCACCGATCTCGCTGTCGGCAGGCGCGCCCTCGTAGTCCGACAGGATGCCGTAGCTCGGGTCGGTGAACCAGATCGATCCATCGGAGCGAACCACCACGTCGTTGGGTGAGTTCAGCCGCAGGCCTTGCCAGCGATCAGCCAGCACCGTGATGCGGCCATCGTGCTCGGTGCGCGTGACGCGCCGCGTCAGATGCTCGCAGCTGACCAAGCGGCCTTCGCGGTCGACCGTGTTGCCGTTGGCGTTGTTCGAGGCTTCGCGAAACAGGCCCACGGTGCCGTTCAGCTCGTCGAAGCGCAGCATCCGGTTGTTGGGAATGTCGGACCACACCAAGCTGCGGTGGGCCGGGAACCAGGCCGGTCCTTCGCACCAGCGCCCACCGGTCCACAGCCGCTGGACGCGCTCCGGCCCCGCCAAGCAGCGCCCGAACTCCGGCTCGATCAACTCGAAACCGGTGCCTTCCAAGCTTCCAAAATCAGCCATGTCTGCACCTTTGTTTCAAGCCCGTCAGCCGGGCGGATTCAAGCTTTTCCGAGATGAGAACCGTCAGCGCCTCGCAGCATGCGATCAGTTGGACCAGCCGCCATCGATGACCTGCGCAGTACCGGTGGTGAACGCGCTCTCGTCGCTGGCCAGGTACACGGCCAGTGCAGCGATCTCGCTGGTGCGGCCGAGCCGGCCCATCGGCTGGCGCGCGACGAACGCGGCCTCGACCTGGGCCACGGTCTGGCCGCTCGACGCGGCCTGGGCCTTGACGCGATCACGCAGCGAGGGGGACTCCACGGTGCCAGGGCAGATCGCGTTGCAGCGGATACCGCGGGTGACGAAATCCGCTGCCACCGCCTTGGTCAGACCGATCACCGCGGCCTTGGTCGCGCCGTAGACGAAGCGATTGGGCGCGCCCTTGATGCTGCCGGCGACCGACGCGACATTGATGATCGACCCGCCCGATCCGCCGTTCTCGCTCAGCATGCCGGGTAGCAGCGCTTTGATGCTGCGGTACTGGGCCCGCACATTGAGTTCGAAGCCGAAGTCCCATTCGGCCTCGGTGCAATCGAGCACCGAGCCGACGTGGACAAAGCCCGCCGCGTTGACCAGCACGTTGACCGGCCCGGCCTGGGCGGCGGCGGCCAGCACGGCGGCGCCATCCGTGACGTCGAGCACCAGGGTACGGCAGCCGCTGGCCTCGGCCAGCGAGCGCAGCAACACCGGGTTGATGTCGGTAGCGATCACCTGAGCGCCCTCGCGAACAAAGGCTTTGGCGATGGCCTGACCAATGCCTTGGCCAGCGGCGGTGATGAAAGCGGTCTTGCCAAGCAGTCGTTGTGCCATGTCGTTCAAGTGTGGATAAACGAGTCAGTTTCCCACGGCCCAGTGCTCAGGCAGCACCGGGCTAACCCGCCCCAGCCGATGCATCCGCGGGCCTACCAGCGGCAGCCCTTGTCGCGCAAGGCGTCAAACGCCAGCGGCACCGCGGCGAGCAGGCCCATGCTGGCGTAAGCCTGTCGGCAATCAGTCTTGGCGGCCTTCTCGATGTCTTCGGCAAGCTTGGACTTGCCCTCGGGAGGATGCGGCAGCAGCGGCAGCAGGCCACGGCTGCCCTGGGCCGAGATCGCGCCGCCACGCCGCGGTACCAGGTCGAGGATCAGCCTGGGCGCACTGGCTTGCTGCGCCGGCGCGGTCGCCACGTCGTGCCCGACCCTGGCGCCCGCATCAGGCAGGCCGGCGACCGGCCGCGAACTGCCGATCTGAGGGGTCGGCCCACTGAGCGCCGGGTCGCGTGACGCCGCGACCACGGGCCCGGCGCCGGCTGGCACCGGCGTGACCTGGGTGATCGACGTCGAGACCGTCGGGACGGGTGGCGCCGCGGACGCTGTCGCAGGCAGCGCAGGCCCAGAGGTCGACTCGGCGACCGGGACCGGCAGGGTCCGGGCTTCGAACGCCGGCAAGGACAGCGCGTCAACCGGCAAGGACGGCAGCGCCGCGGCGGGCAAGGGCTGGATAGACGCGGGTCGCTCGGCCAAGCGCAGGCGGCGCGGGGCGGGCAACTCGGGCGCCGGCAGCGCAGGCGCACGCAGCGTCTCGGCGACCGGGGCCGGAGCCGGCAGGGGGCGGGCTTCGAACGCCGGCAAGGACAGCGCGTCAACCGGCAAGGACGGCAG
>CALQBT020000219.1 GCA_943328885.2 Bordetella parapertussis
ACTTGCCCATCACGTCGGCAAAGCCCAGCACCAGTGCGGCGACCAGCGGGCCGGTGATCGAACTGGAGCCGCCTACCGCACAGACGATCAGGAAATAGACCATGAACTTCAATGGGAAGGTCGGGTCGAGCCCGAGGATATCTGCGCCCAGCGCTCCGCCCAGACCAGCCAGACCCGAGCCGACCGCGAAGGTCAGCAGGAAGATCCGGTTGACCGGGATGCCCAGCCCGGCAGCGACCCGCGGATCATCGACCGCTGCGCGCAAGCGGCTGCCGAAGCGGGTTTTCGCCAGCACCGCTTGCAGTCCCAGTGCCAGCGCGAAGCAGTTCGCGATGATGAACAGGCGGTAAGCGCCCATGCCCAACCTCCACGCACCCGTGCCGAACTCGAAGCGCTGACGCAGCCAATCGGGCAGCTGGACGTTCTGCGGCGAGCTGCCCATGATGAAGTCGACCGAGGCCACCGCCATGAAGGTCAGGCCGATCGAGAACAACACTTGGTCGAGATGGGGCTTGCCGTACATCGGCCGGTAGACTAGGCGCTCGAGCAGCGCGCCGGCGGCGGCGGTGGCGATGAAAGCCGCCGGCAGGCAGGCCAGGAAAGGCCAGCCTGCGCGCTGCATCAGCGCGATCAGGATGTAGCCCCCGGCCATCGCGAACGCGCCGTGGGCCAGGTTGATGAAGTTCATCAAGCCCATCGTGACCGCCAACCCGAGCGCCAGCACGAACAGCAGCATGCCGTAGGCGATGCCGTCGAAGAGAAGGGTCAGCATGAAATCGGGCAGGTCATCGCGGAAGGCACACTGAGGGCGTCGCAGCAAACAGACGCCGCGGAACCGGCTCTGCCGGGCCGCTGGCGTCGCCCCCCAAGGGGGAGCGGCCGCAGGCCGCTTCGGGGGATTACTTCAACTTGCCGGGATCCTTCACCGATTTCAGCGTGTCGAACTCGACGTTGTAGAGCTGACCGTTGACCCTCTCCACCTTGCGGATGTAGACGTCCTGCACGACATCGCGGGTCTGGGCATCGATCAGCACCGGGCCGCGCGGGCTCTCGAAGAGTTGGCCTTTCATCGCGGCCAGCAGCGCGTCGCCACCGGCGCCTTTGGTGGTGTCGAGCGCTTTGAAGATCACCCGCATGCCGTCATAACCGCCGACCGACATGAAGTTGGGCCGGAACTTGTTGGCGGCCTGGAAATCGGCGACGTACTTCTTGTTGGCCGGGCTGTTGTGCGCGGCCGAGTAGTGGTGCGAATTGACCACCCCCAGCGCGACATCGCCCATGTCGTTCAACTGATCGTCGTCGGTGACGTCGCCGGTGGCGATCAGCTTGATGCCTGCTTTGTCCAAGCCGCGCTCACCGAACTGCTTCATGAACTGCGCGCCCTGACCCGAGGGCAGGAAGACAAACAGCGCGTCCGGCGACAAGTCGCGTACCTTCTGCAACGCGGGCGCGAAGTCGGCGCCGCGCAGCGGCGTGCGCAGCTTGTCGGTGATCACACCCCCGTTCAACTGGAACTGGCTCGAGAAGAACTTCTCGGCATCGTTGCCCGGGCCGTAGTCGGCCACCAGCGTGACGACCTTCTTGATCTTGTTCTTGGCAGCCCACTCGGCGATGCCGATCGAAACCTGCGGCAGTGTGAAGCTGGTGCGAACGATGTAGGGTGAGGCCTCGGTAATCATCGAGGTCGCCGCCGCCATCACCACCATCGGGGTCTTGCTCTGAGTGGCGATCGGCGCGGTGGCCAAGGCCAAGGGCGTCAAGCCGAAGCCCGCCAGTGCGACGACCTTGTCGTTGACCACCAACTCCTGCGCCAGTCGGCGCGTGGTATCGGCCACGCCCGCGTCATCCTTGATGATGACCTCGACCTTCTTGCCGCCGGCCTTGCCGCCGCTCTGCGCCATCCACAGCTTGATCGCGGCGTCGATCTGGCGCCCGGTAGAGGCCGATGGGCCGGTCATCGGCAGGATCACACCGATCTTGACGCTGTCCTCAGCCCACACAGTGCTGCTGGCCAGCGCAGCCAGGGTCGTGAGGGTCAGCAAATATTGTCGTCTTGTCATGGGAGAGTCTCCAGAGGTTCTACGCGGGTGGGATTGTGCGCGTCCCTGGCCCTGTCTTGTTTAGGCGCAAGCCCGCAAGCGCGCATCGATGGCCGATCAGCAGCCGATAGCGGTCGGCACGTTGCCGCCATGCGACAGCGGCGGGCAGGCCAGCGTTCGCTGACACAATTTGGCCGGCCTCGCAGTCGATCAATCGGCCCAGCACGCACTGCAGGCGGAAATCCTGCGTCGCGACCGCGCCCTAGGATCCACGTTAGTACCCGATCACCTCGCCAAAACTTTTCGGCCCAAACTCAGGCCGACGCTTGGCGTTCGACATGCCACTCCACCAGCCGACCCATGTTGCCCAGCGAGATCTGGTGGGCGTGGATCAGCCCCAGCAAGCCGTTGCGGCTGAGCATCAGCACATCCGCATCAGACAGCGCGGCGAGTTTTTGCTCGTCGATGGTCAGAAATCCATCGACCGTCAGCTTGCCGCCATCGGGCAAAGTCGCATCGAAGCGCATGTCGCGCAGCAAGTCCTTCTCGACCAGCAGCGCCCCAGCCATGCGAGTGCGCTCGACCTCGGCCTCGAAAGTCTCGAGTTGCTTCTGCACGTTGGTGATGAATTCGGTGGGCGCGCCGTCGGCATCGAACAAGGCCTGTCCCTCGCTGCCCAGCCCGGGCCAGCTTTCGTCGACACAGACCACCATCTCGTCAGCCGCCACCCGGGCCAGCGCAAACGGGTACAGCCGCAAGATCGCTGGCACGTAGCGCACGCGCCACTTATCGCCCTCGATGCACAGGTTCTGCCCGGCCTGCAGGCCGAAGACCGCGACCGGCGCGACCTGCGTCTTGCCGTCCTGGCCCTTGCCGGCATTGACCCAGACCACGGGAAAGTCCTTGCAGGCATCAGAGAACTCGGTGCCAGCGACGAAAAAGGCATTCAGCGAGGACATCGTGCGCAGGTCGCGCCTGTTCATGTCGAGCTTGAGGTCGCGGTGCTTGACCCGGTCCAGTGCGACCGCTTTCTTGTGCAGATTTTCGTTGATCATGGTGGCTTTGATAGTTTACGCGTCGGTCGCTGCGATTCGGCTGACCAACACCTTGTCGACCCGCTTGCCGTCGAGGTCGACCACCTCGAAACGCCAAGCATCCCATTCCACCACATCGGTGGTCTTCGGCAGCCGGCCCAGCAAGAGCATCACCATGCCGGCCAGCGTGTTGTAGCGGCCTCGGTCCTCCTCGGGCAGTTCGCGGATCTCGAGCCTGTCCTTCATCTCGGGCACCGGAATCAACCCGTCCATCAGCCAGCTGCCATCGGCGCGTCGCACCGCCCAGGCATCGTCGGCGCTGGGCGGACTGAACTCGCCGGTGATGGCTTCGAGCACATCGCGCACCGTGATCACGCCCTGCACGGCGCCGTACTCGTCGACGACGAACACCAGTTCAGCGCCGGTGGCGCGAAAGTGGTCGAGCAACTCCATGCCCGACAGCGTCTCGGGCACAAACACCGGCGCATGCATCAGCTCGGCCAGGTTCGGCTGCTCGCCGCGCGACAAGGGCAGCAACAAGTCCTGGGCCTGGATCACGCCAACCACGTCGTCGAGGCCGTCGCGGCAGACCGGGTAGCGCGAGTGGCCGTTGGTCGTCATCTGCGACAGCAACTCGGGCAGCGGCGCGTTCTGGGCCAGCCAGGTGATCTCGGCGCGCGGGATCATCATCGAGCCGATCTGGCGCTCGTCGAGGCGGAACACGTTGCGCACCATCTGGTGCTCCTGGGCCTCGATCACGCCGGCGTCCAGTCCCTCTTCGAGGCTTGCCGCGATCTCCTCCTCGGTCACGCTGCGCGAAGGCGCATTGCGGATGCCCAGCAAGCGCAGCGTGGCCTGGGTGCAGGCCGACAGCAGCCACACGAAAGGCCGCATCGCCGACGACAGCATGTCCATCGGCCGCGCCACCAGCACCGCTACGCGCTCGGGGTACATCTGGCCCAAACGCTTGGGCACCAACTCGCCGAAGATGATGGTCAGGAAGGTGATGATCACGACCACCAGTGCGGTCGCGGTGACGTCCATCGCGCGGTGGCCGAGCAGCGGGAAGATCTTCATCAACCAGCTCGCCAAAGGCTGCGAGAAAGCCGCATCGCCGACGATGCCGTTGAGCACGCCGATCGAGGTGATGCCGATCTGCACCGTCGACAGCCATTTGGTCGGGTCGTCGTGCAGCACCTGGGCCGCTGCAGCGCCGGGCTCACCGGCTTCGACCATCACGGCCAATCTGGCCTTGCGCGAGGCGGTCAGCGCCATTTCCGACATGGCGAACAAGGCGTTGAGAAGAATCAGAAAAACCAACAGCGTGAAGTCCATGCAGCGGCGCGGAGGACGCGCCCAGAAGTCAACATGAAGACCAGCGTAGCAGAATCGCCCCATGCATTACCTCATTGGCGACCTCCAGGGTTGCTGCGATGCGCTGGACCGCCTGCTGGCCGAGATCGGTTTCTCGCCCTCGCGCGACCATGTCCATGTGCTGGGCGACCTGGTCAACCGCGGCCCCGCGTCGCTGCGCACGCTGCAGCGCCTGATGGCACTGGGCAATGCAGCGACCTGCCTGCTGGGCAATCACGATCTGCACCTGCTGGCGCTGTCGGTGGGTGCGCGCAAGCCGCACCGCAGCGACACGCTCGACGACATTCTTGCCAGCCCACAGCGCGAGACCTTGCTCGGATGGCTGCGCCACTGCAAGCTGGCCGACCAGGCCCAGGGCTGGTTATTGGTCCATGCCGGCGTGGCACCGCAGTGGGATACGGCCAAGACGCTGGCACTGGCGCGAGAGGTCGAAGAGGTGCTGACCGGGCCGGGCATGGCCGATTTCCTGCGCCAGATGTACGGCAACGACCCCGCGCGATGGGACGACGCGCTGACCGGCCCGCGGCGCTGGCGCATGGTGCTCAACGTGTTGACACGCATCCGCTACTGCACGCCTGACGGCACACTGGAGTTCGACACCAAGGACGGCTCGGGTCAAGCACCAGCAGGCCACAGCGCCTGGTTCGACCACCCCGAGCGGCTGACCCGTGAAACACCGATCGCCTTCGGCCACTGGTCCACGCTGGGACTGCAAAACCGACCCAAACTGCTGGCGCTCGACACCGGCTGCGTCTGGGGCGGCTCGCTCACTGCCATGCGGGTGGATGGCGGCCGACGCGAAGCGACGCAGGTGCAATGCCACCAGGCGCAGACGCCGGGTTGAGACGGGCCGGGCGGATCAAGGCTGCCGTCTTGCGCAAAGCCTCAGGCCTTGCGAGACAATGGCGTCAGGTCTTGAGGCA
>CALQBT020000220.1 GCA_943328885.2 Bordetella parapertussis
CGCTCAGCTTGTCCCGGTATTGGTTGTGCTGCGCCTGCGTCAGCGCCAGGCTGGCCGAATTGGCCTCGATCTTCTCGATGCCCGTCAGCGTCGCGCCTGACAGGTCGACATCGCCGCCGGTGATCCGCAGCGTGTCCACGCCTTCGCCACCGTCGATCACATCGAGCAGCATCGTCTTGCCCGAAACCGTGATCAAGTCGTTGCCCGCGCCCGCATTGATGTTGTCCACCCCAGCGCCGCCCGAGATCGTGTCCTTGCCGTCGCCGGCCGTGATCTGGTCTGCGCCGCCAAAAGTAGTGATCAGGTCACCATTGGCCGTACCGGTCACCGTGTAGGCGCTGTCGCCCGACAAAGCCAGCGTCGCGCCATCGGTCAGCGTCACCGCGCCCAGGTTCACCGCGCCGCCACCCTTGACGACAAAGCTGGCGCCCGACAGGCTGCTCATCTGCGCCAACTGGCTCGCCGTCAGATAGATCGCCGAAGGCCCGTAGGAATAGGTCGCGCCGCCGCTGGCGAAGCTCGCCGTCACTAACTTGATGGTCTCGAAGGAGGTGATGGTGGCTTGGGTCAGGTCGAGGGTGTAGGTCGATGACGGCCAGTCGCCGCTGCTCCATCCCATCCCCGCAAGATACTGGTGATAAATGTTATCGGTGAGCGTGAACTGCAGCGTGTCGCTGCCCGCGCCGCCGTCGAAGCTGCCCTGGATGACATAGGCATTGCCACTCGTTACGGACGAAAGCAGGCTTCGAGAATCGTTGTAAGCCCAGTTTGACTGCCACAACACCGTGTCATTGCCCGCCCCGCCGATGACCGTGTTGTTGCCGGCAAAGGGCCGGATCACGTTGTCGCCGTCGCCGGCCTTGAGCACATCGTCGCCGGCCGTGCCTTCTAGCGTGTAGCTGCCCGACAGGGTCTGGAAATCCTGATTGCTCCCGGCAAAAATCACGCCGCTGGCCGAAGCGAAGCCCGCCAGTTGCCCGGCAGACACCGTCACCCGCTGGCCGCTGCCCTCGAGCTTCTCGATCGACGTGAAGCTCGCACCCGTCAGGTTGACATCGTTGCTGATCAGCAGCGTATCGGTCCCATTGCCACCGTCGAACTTGTCGGTCACCGTGGTCTCGCCCGCCACGACGAAGACATCGTCGCCGGCATCGCCGTACAGCGCATCGACGCCGGCACCGCCCTTGATCCGGTCGGCCCCGCCGCCGCCACGGACCGTGTCGTTGCCGTCGCCACCGTCGAGCACCTCGGCCCGGTCGGTGCCGGTGATCTGGTCGTTGCCGCCCAGACCCGCCACCTCGTCGGCCTGCAACTGGGCCGTCGCCCCGTCGGTGCTCAGCACATTGTCGCCGGCCGTGCCAGCGCGGTAGCGTGAGACGGTGATGCTGTAGGCGCCTGCATTGGCATCACTGAAGCGCTGGGGTTGCTCGTAACTACTGTTCATCACCAGGAAAGCCTTGTAGCCCCCAAACGCGCCCCCCTCAGCGTTGGTGCCCCATTGCAGACCCTTGACCAAATACTCGTGAGTCACAGGACCCCATCCGGATTGGATGTCGAAACCAGTCTTCTTGCTGTTATCCGATAGATCAGTGAACTGCAGTGCATACCCGGTCGCGTTGACGATCGAGAGGTCCTTGAAATGGGGCCCGCCGTCCGCAATCGTCAAAGTCACTTTCAGCGTGGTGTCCTTGTTGACCACACCAACCCCAAAGTCGAAAGCAATCCAATCGTCGTCGTAACCGTAATTGAACCGCCCCTGGATCACTTGGCCCATCTGTGCGTAGCTGGGCCGCGCCGAGATGTCAGCGCCCGCGAAGGTGTCGTAGTCGTCGAGCACAAAGTCGCGGTCGGCAAAGCGCAGCACCTCGACGCCGGTCACCTGGTCGGTGCCGTCCGGGCCCTTGACGGTCCACCAAGCGTTACCGCTGTTGTAGTCACTGGTGCTGATCACATAGTCAGCAAAACGCCCGCTGAACACCGCGACATCGCGGTCATCGAACTCATCGCCGCCCACCAGTGTGTCGTTGCCGGTGCCGCCCACCAGCGTGTCGCTGCCCAGCCCGCCGCTGAGGTAATCGGCCACCACACTGCCGGTGACCGAATCGTTGCCGCCCAGCGCGTCGACATAGCCGCTGTTGACGCCTGCGTTCAAAGTCTCGGCCGCGTCGCTTCCGGTCAACTCGCCCATCACCGTGAAGCGATAGGTACCCACGCTGTTGAGGCCCAAGGAATTGTTGGCGACATTCAGGCTCAATCCGCCGCTGGCGTCCAGCACCCCATGCGCACTTGACCCCATGTAGATATTGCCGGCATTCAGGCTCATGCCAGTAGCGGCCAGCGTCGTGCCGGAGTTGTCTCCCGACAGCGTGACAAAGACCTTCTGGCCGGCCTGCCCGCCAGCGACCTGGTACCAGTCCTGGTCTCCCGCAAAAGTCTGCCCGGTCACCTCCTCGCCAAAGCCCACCAGCCGATTGCTGCTGGCCTGGACATTGGACGCATCGTCTAGCACCCGCTCGGTCGACCCATCGGTGAAGCGAATGATCTGGATGTTCTTCAACGTGTCGGTGCCGTCGGCCTCATAGGACGTGCCCGCGATCGCCCGCACCGTCTCCGACCCGTCGCTCAGCCGCGTGACGATGTAGTCATATTCCGACCCGGCGTAGGTCACAACATTGAAGCCCGCACCGCCATCGAGCGTGTCGTTGCCCGCGCGGCCGATCAGCGTGTCGTTACCCGAAGACCCGACCACCGTACCGGTCCAGGTCGCCGGCAACAGGCTGAGCCGGAACTCGACCGGCTGCGCCAGTTCGATTCGCGTGATGCCGAACAGTTCGATGCCGGCAAAGCTTTGATCGGGCGAAATCCGGATCAGCCCGCTGCTGGAGGTGATGCGCTCGACATCAACAAAGCTCAGGCCCGCGATCAACGGGGCGCTGCTGTCAGCCAAGAAGGTATCGAAACCCGCACCGCCGTCGATCACCCCGCCGCCGCTGCCGGGCAGGTCGGTCAGCGTGTCGTCGCCATCGCCACCACGCAAGGTATCGGTGCCGGCACCGCCGACGAGCCGGTCATTGCCTGCGCCGCCGCTGAGCAAGTCATTGCCCGCGTCACCCACCAGCAGGTCATCGCCCGCCCCGCCGAGCAGCGTGTCGTCACCGGCCGTGCCACTGACGCCGATGAACGTCTCCGACCAGCCCGTCATATCGGCTTGCCCCGGCACGGTCATCTTCAGGATCAGCCCCGCCGGCCCGCTCAGCTTGTCCCGGTATTGGTTGTGCTGCGCCTGCGTCAGCGCCAGGCTGGCCGAATTGGCCTCGATCTTCTCGATGCCCGTCAGCGTCGCGCCTGACAGGTCGACATCGCCGCCGGTGATCCGCAACGTATCTATGCCTTCGCCACCGTCGATCACGTCGAGCAGTATCGTCTTGCCCGAAACCGTGATCAAGTCGTTGCCCGCGCCGCCCAGCAAAGTATCGACACCCAAATTGGTCGTCAGGCTATCGTTGCCCTGCCCTGCTTCGATCAGATCATTGCCGCTTGTGTCGGTCAGCGTATCGGCTCCTGCCGTGCCCAGCAGGGTGTAGCCAACGGCGTCGCCGTAGCTCAGGTTGACACCGCCCTTGGCCGCAAAAGCTGCCGCATCCACCGTGCCGCCGCCGACCAACTGAACACCGCGCACGTTGACGAACTGACTGAAGCCGTCCAGTTGCACAGCCGTCATCGTGAAGTAGGCCGGCGCGCTGTTGCTGCTCCAGTCCCATGACACCCTGAGGATCTCCAGCCCGCTGATACTGGCTTGGCTGATGTCGATCGAATAAGCGCCGTTGTCTCTTGCCCAGCTACCCCAGGCATGAAGCCAATAGCTCGGGAAAGAGAACTCCAGAGCATCAATGCCCGCACCGCCGTTCAGGCTGCCTTGCAAGACGTAGCTGCGTGTGGCTGGGTCGGCGGTCAGAACGGCGGTCAGAAAATTGTTGACCCCTTGCCATTCGCCCGTGGCAGCCTGGTACAGGATCGTGTCGTTACCGGCACCGGCATCAACCGTCGCGATGCCGGAAAGCGGCCTGATCGTGTTGTTCCCGGCGCCGCCCTTGAGCACATCGTCGCCGCTCGTGCCCATCAGATCGAAGTTGCCCGACAGGCCGCTCGCATCCAGGGTCCCTGGGCTGGACAATCCCAGCTCCAGATTGTTGAGCTGGGTGACACCCCAGGCGGCCAACTGGATCGGCGTGAAGCTAAAGTTCCCGCCGTTGGTCGAGGTGATCACCTCGATGCCCGAGATCACCGCGCCGCCCAGGCTCACGCCCTGGCTGATCTGCAGCGTGTCAGTACCAGTACCGCCATCAATGCTGTCGGTCGCGTTGCCCTGACCCGAGACATCGATCACATCGTTGCCCGCGCCGCCCAGCACCGTGTCCTGGCCAGCGCCGCCCGACAAGAAATCGTCGCCGGCATTGCCCAGCAACTTGTCGTTGCCGTCGCCACCCAGAAAACGGTCAGACAAGACACCACCCGTCAGCGTGTCATTGCCCGCCAGGCCACTGATCTCTTCATACTTGCCCGCCGTGGCCAGATCATCTGCCCCCGCAGTGCCTTCCAGATAGCGCGCAATGCTCAAGCTGTAAAAGGTGCCCGCTGCCTGCGCGCCGTCGGCATAGAGCTGCACGAAGGTCGGCCCGCCCATGAACTGCCCGCCTTCGGAGTTGGGGCCCCAGCGGTCAGGCGTCAGATAGTTCTGGCCCGCATACACCCAGACCACATCCTGCTCTTGCGCGTTCTTGAAATACAGCACATTGCCATCCGCATCGAAAATCGCGAATCGCTGGCCAGTACCTCCGCCAGTGAGCGTCAGGCTCAGCGCCTTGCCGGCCGGGTAGTTGCCAAAGTCGAACTGGAACCAATCGTTGTCGCCGCCAAATTGGGCCGCGCCGGTGATGGTCTGGCCATAAGTCGACATCGGGGCCGACATGTCCTTGCTGTTGCCGTAATCGTCGAGCACCAGCGCCTGATCGGCGAACTGCACGATGTTGATGTTGCGAACATAGTCAACACCGTCAGCTCCGCTCTTGCGGTGCGTGATCGTCCAGGCCGAATCACCAACAAAGTTGATGTCGTAGTCGGCGCGATTGCCGTCATAGGCCACGCTGTTAAGCCCCGAGCCCCCCTCCAGCGTGTCATCTCCAGCGCCGCCCTTGAGCAGGTCGCTGCCGCTGCCGCCATCGAGAAAGTCGGAGTTGAGTCCGCCTGTCAGCGTGTCGTTGCCAACCCC
>CALQBT020000221.1 GCA_943328885.2 Bordetella parapertussis
CCGTCCTGACATGCTGCTGCTCCTGTTGAAAATGCTGTCGCCGATTGTGGCGCAGCGCGCGCTTCAGGCTTGGGCCGGGACAGCCACGCCCTGGCGCCGGATCAGGTAGTCGGCGATCAGGCCGCGGATGTAGTCGGCCGTCCTGGCGCCGCTGTTGAGCCGGGCCAGCGCCTGAAAACCGCCCGACACCGCGAGGATAGCTGGGCGCTCCACGCTGCAGGGATGCGCTACAGTTCCCTGCGTCAGTGCGGCGGTATACGCTTGTCTTGCGGTCCAGTCCGCAATGCCTTTGACGGACCTTGAAACGGAGACTTTTGCATGCTGACTCGCCCCCTGTCGACCCCGCTTCACCGGCGGAGCTTGCGCGCTGCGTAGCGGGCAGGCGGGTCGATCGAGCCAACGGCGCGGCGGATGTCGATCAAGGCCTGGCTGATGCCGGCGATCAGCCAGCGGCTGCTGTCGCGCGAGCGCTTGCTGGCGCGGCGCGCGAAGGCCGAGCGCCTGCGGCTTGCCCTTGGGGGGCGCCATCAGCTGCACTACTTCCACCAGGTCGACGATCCCTACAGCGCGCTGGTTGCCGCCTGCTTGCCGCAGTTGCTGGCGCGCTACGACATCGAGTTGCTGCCGCATCTGGTCGGGCCGCCGCCGCCCGGTGCTGCGCCCGAGCGCGACATGCTGCTGGCCTACAGCCGCCAGGATGCGCAGCGACTGGCGCGCCATTGGTGCGCTCAAGGCCTGGACTTCCACGATCCGGGCTGCCAGCCCTCGGCGCAGGCGACATCCCGTGCCGCCGGCCTGCTGCTGGCCGCGCTGGCCGCAGGGCGCTTTGCCGAACTCGCCGGTCCGGTCTGCGCCGTTTTGTGGCGTGGTCAGGCGAGCGAAACCGCTTGGCCCGGCGCGGCACTGGTCCCGGCCGATCCGGCCGATGTCGCAATACACCAGGCCGCAGCCGATGCGCTGCGCCAACGCCTGGGCCACTACCTGGGCGCGACATTTTTCTACGCGGGCGAGTGGTTTTGGGGCCTGGACCGCCTGCACCACCTCGAACGTCGGCTGCAGGACCTGGGCGCTCAGCGGCCTGGCGTGCATGGCCTGATGTTCGCGCCCGAGCCCGACCTGCAGCAGCCGGTCGACCAGGCCGACCCTGCGCCGATCGAGTTCTTTTTCTCGCTGCGCAGCCCCTACTCGGCGATCGTCGCGCCGCGGGTGCTGGCGCTGGGTCGTTTCACGGGGGCGCAGGTTCGGCTGCGCTACTTGCTGCCAATGGTGATGCGGGGCCTGCCAGTCCCGCCGGCCAAGCGTCGCTACATCAGCCTCGACGCCGCGCGCGAGGCCTTCGAACGTGGCATCCCGTTCGGCCGCGTCAACGACCCGCTGGGCCGGCCGACCGAGCGCGGGCTGGCGCTGATGGCGCTGGCCGATCGAGTCGGCCTGGGCCCGGCCTACCTGTTGTCATTCATGCAGGGCGTCTGGGCCGAAGGGCTGGACGCAGGCAGCGACCGCGGCTTGCGCCGGATGGCCGAGCGCGCCGGCCTGCGCTGGGACGAATGCCGGTTCGCGCTGCGCGACCCCGGCTGGCGCGAGACCGCCGAGAACAACCGGCGCGAGATGTTCGCGCTCGGCCTCTGGGGCGTGCCGTCTTTTCGGGTCGGCGACACTGTGGTCTGGGGCCAAGATCGGCTCTGGGCGATCGAACAAGCCTTGCTGAACCCGACCGCCAGCCTCGACCGGAACACACCATGAACCTGCTGCTCAGAGCCGCTTGCATCGCCGCCTACACGCTCGCGCTGGCCAGCCTGAGCGGTCTGTTGAGCCCAGGCGCGATGCCGCGCGTGACCTGGGTCGCTGGGGGCCTGCTGGCGATCCATGCGCTCGAGCTGTTGTTCGTGTTCAAGCATGTGCGCCTGTACCGCGGCCCGTTGGCGGCCAGCGTCGTGTTGACGCTGCTGTTCGGCCTGCTGCACTGGAAGCCGATGGCCGACCAGGCCGCGCGCGACAAGGGCCAGAACCTTGCCTGAGGGCTTGCGCCGCTGGGGGCTCACGCTGGGCCTGCTCGCGGCTTGCGCTGTGCAGGCCGCCACGCGACCCAACATCGTGCTGCTGCTGGCTGACGACTGGGGTTTCAGCGACGTCGGCGCCTATGGCGGCGAGATCGCCACCCCCAACCTCGACGCGCTGGCGCGGCACGGCATGCGCTTTGCCAACTTCCACGTCAGCGCGTCTTGCTCGCCCACCCGCTCGATGCTGCTGACCGGCGTCGACAACCACCGCAACGGCGTGGGCAACATGCCCGAGACGATCCCGCAGTCGCATGTCGGCAGACCCGGTTACCTCGGCGTGCTCAACGACCGGGTCGTCACAGTGGCCTCGCTGTTGCGCGACGGCGGCTACCGCACCTCGGTCGCCGGCAAATGGCATGTCGGCAAGGAGCCGCACAACCTGCCGCCGGCGCGCGGTTTCGACCGCTCGTTGGTCCTGGGCGACAGCGGATCGGACAACTGGGAAACCGGTAAACGCTACCTCGACCTGACCGATAAGGTGTATTGGTTCGAGGACGGCCGAGAGGCCGTGATGCCCAAGGAGTTCTACTCCTCGCAGTTCTATGTCGACAAGACGATCGAACACCTGCGCGCCGGCGCCGGCTCAGGCAAACCCTTCTTCGCCTATGTCGCTTTCCAGGCCAACCACATGCCGGTGCAAGCGCCCAAAGAATTCATCGCCAAGTACCGGGGTCGCTACCAGGCGGGTTGGACCGCGCTGCGCCAGGCCCGACGCGACAAGGCGGTCGCGCTCGGGCTGGTGCCGCCCGACACCGCGATGGTGACGGTGGCCACCAGCACCGACTGGGACCAGCTCAGCCCGGCCGAGCAGGCCTACCAGGCCCGGCGCATGGAGGTCTACGCGGCGATGGCCGAGGCGATGGATTTCCATGTCGGCAGGCTGATCGCCCACCTCAAGTCCAGCGGCGAGTACGACAACACCGTTTTCGTTTTCCTGTCGGACAACGGCACCGAGGCTTCCGACCCCTATTCGGTCACGCTCGGCCGTTGGTGGCTCGACTTCGAATACAGCCGCGATCTCGACCGGCTTGGCGCCAAAGGGGCTTTCAGCGTGATCGGGCCGAGCTGGGCCAGCGCCGCCGCGTCGCCGCTGAGCACCTACAAGTTCTACGCGGGCGAAGGCGGCATCCGGGTGCCGCTGATCGTCTCGGGCATACCCGGCATGCCGCAAGACCGGATCGCGCACAGCCTGGCCCATGTCAACGACATCGCCCCCACCTTGCTCGACCTGGCGCGGGTTGCGCGCCCGGGCAACAGCTACCAGGGCCGGCCGATCGAGGCCATGACCGGCAGCAGCATGCTGCCGCTGCTGATGGGCCAATCCGACCGGGTGCATGCACCCGACGAGGCGATAGGCTACGAGCTGTCGGGCAACCAGGCGCTGTTCCAGGGCGACCTGAAGCTGATCCGCAACATCGCCCCCGTCGGCGACAACCAGTGGCATCTCTACGACATCCGCCGCGACCCCGGCGAGACCCGGGATCTGCAGCAAGCGCAACCCGAGGTCTTCAAGGCCATGCAGGCCCGCTACGCCGCCTGGGCCCAAGCCCATGGCGTGCTGGCGATGCCCGAGGGCTATGACCCTGTCCACCAGGCGCTGATCAACATGCTGGTCAATGTCTACCTGCCGCGCTGGCGCAACACCGCACTGGCCTTGGGTGCAGGCCTGGTGGCGCTGTTCGCGCTGTGGCGGTGGCGCCGGTCATGAGGCAAGCCAAGACCGTGTTGATCACCGGCGCGGGCAGCGGCATCGGCCGCGACGCGGCGTTTGCGCTGGCTGCACGCGGCCACCGCGTCATCGCCACCACCTTCGACGAAGCCCAGGCCCAGGCCTTGCGAGCCGAATGCCAGGCCCGCGGCCAGGCGCTCGAGGTGTTCAAGCTCGACATCGCCTCGCCAGCCGAGCGCGAACTGCTGCTGCCTATCGAGCTCGACGTGCTGATCAACAACGCCGGTGTCGGCGAATCGGGCTCGCTGGCCGAGGTCGATGTCGGCCGAATCCGCCGGGTCTTCGAGGTCAATGTCTTCGCGACGATTGAGCTGACCCAGCTCGCGCTGCGCGGCATGATCGCGCGCCGGCGCGGCACGGTGCTGTTCGTCAGCTCGATCGCCGGGCGCGTGCCCATGCCTTTCCTGATGCCTTATTCGATGAGCAAGTTCGCGCTGTCGGCCGCTGGCGCGGGGCTGCGCGCCGAGATGGACCAGCTCGGCGCCGGCGTGCAGGTCGCGCTGATCGAGCCCGGCGCGATCCACACCGGTTTCAACCAGGCGATGATCGCCAGCAAGTACGTCTGGATGGGGCCGGGTTCGTACTTCCATGCCCAGGCCGCGAAGATGAAGGCCCGCGAGTCGCGTATCTTCGGCCTGCTCGAAGCCCGCGACACACGATCGGTCGTCGCCTGCATCGTCCAGGCCGCGGAGGCGCGCAGGCCACGCCTGCGCTATGTCGCGCCCTGGATCCAGGCTTGGGGGGTTCGGCTGGCGCGGATCTTCGGCGTCTGAGTCCTCGACCTGCCGCCTCTGCCCAGCCACCCGACCCAGGCTAACAGGACCGACCATGACGCTGCGCCGATCCGCGCTCTACGCGCTGCTGACCGCCTTGCTCGCCGGCGCTGCTGTCTACCAGTTTCGAGGGCCGCTGAGCATGGCGCTGGCCCAGCGGCTGGTGGTCGGACGCCTGACGGCTGACGCGCTGACCGAACTGCCCGACGGGCTGCATCTGGGACTGTGCGGGTCCGGCTCCCCGTTCCCCGACGAGCAGCGCGCCGGCCCCTGTACCGCGGTGGTCGCGGGCCAGCGCTTGTTCATCTTCGACGTCGGCAGCGGCAGCGCGCGCAACATCGGCAAGCTGGGCTTCGTGCACGGCCGCATCGAGGCGGTGTTCCTGACGCATTTCCACAGCGACCACCTCGATGGCCTGGGCGAGCTGATGCTGCAGCGCTGGGTCTCGACGTCCAACAGCGCGCCACTGCCAGTCCACGGCCCGCCCGGGGTCGAGCAGGTGGTGGCGGGATTGCGCCAGGCCTATGCCCAGGACCAGCAGTACCGCGTTGCCCACCACGGCGAGGCCACTTTGCCGGCGGGCGGCGCCGGCGGCCTGGCCCGGCCGTTCCAGATCGGGCAAGCGGGCCGGGTCGTGGTGCTCAAGGACGCCGACCTGGAGATCGCGGCCTTCAGCGTCGACCATGCGCCCATCCAC
>CALQBT020000222.1 GCA_943328885.2 Bordetella parapertussis
GCCTTCAACTTGCCGCTGCGGATGTGTTGCGCCGCGCTGCCCAGCGCCTCGAAGATGTAGTCGATCTCGCCGCCCAGCAGCGCGGTGGTGGCCGGGCCGGTGCCCTTGTACGGCACATGCTCGGCCTTGATGCCGGCCGCGGCGTTGAACATTTCGCAGGCCAGGTGGCGCGTGGTGCCGTTGCCGGCCGAGCCGCAGTTGACCTTGCCCGGGTTGGCCTTGGCGAAGGCCAGCAGTTCGGGCAGCGTCTTGGCTGGCACGCGCGCCGCGGCCACGAGCACATCGGGGAAGACGGCCACGGTGGTCACCGGCAGCAGGTCACGCTCCAGGTCGTAGGGCAGGTTCTTGTAGGCCGAGACAGCCACGGCCACATGCACTGGCGACAGCAGCACGGTGTAGCCATCGGCCGGCGACTTGGCTGCTGCCGCAGCGCCGATGGTGCCGCCGGCGCCGCCGCGGTTGTCGATGACGAACTGCTGCCCGCTGAGTTGCGAGAGCTTGGCCGCGAGCGGCCGCGCCACGGTATCAGTGCCGCCGCCGGGCGGGAAGGGCACGATCACACGCACGGGCTTGGCGGGCCAGTCCTGGGCAGAGGCGGGGAAGGCTACAAAGGCCATGCCGAGGCCGAACGCGGCGAACAGGATGGAGCGGCGCAGCAGGGAGTCGAGAGGGTTCATCGCGGGGACTGTACCGGGTCTCTCAAATCTGAACCTCTACAGGCGGCCCGACGGCTGGCTTAGACGCTTCCATTGCATCACTGACCTCCCAAGTGATTTGGGCAGCGAGGTTGGGGCCTTGGGCGGTGCCTTCTTTCAGCGTGTCGCTGGCACCGGTAGGGCCAGCTGGCGTTCGATCTCTCGCAGCAGGTCCTTGCCGTCAGGGCCGGTCATGCTCGAATAGGAGGCGACCGGCTTGCCTTCGCGACCGATCAGGTATTTGTAGAAGTTCCAGCGCGGCTTCTGGCCGGTGGCTTCGGCCAACTGGCGAAAGAAGGGCGAGGCCTGAGCACCGGCGACCGAGCTCTTGGCGAACATCGGGAACTTGACGCCGAAGGTGTTGGCGCAGAATTCGGCAATCTGCTGGTTGTTACCGGTCTCCTGCGAGAAATCGTTGGACGGGAAGCCCAGCACAACCAGGCCCCGGTCCCGGTAGCGTGCGTAGAGCTGCTCCAGGCCCTCATACTGGCCGGTGAAACCGCAGTAGCTGGCGGTGTTGACAACCAGCAGCACCTTGCCGCTGTATTGACACAGGGACTGCGGCTGTTCGTCCTGCAGGCGCGGAAACACATGCTGCAACCCGGTCGGGCAGCTGGCCGGTTCAGCAGCCTGCACGGGAGCAATGAAACACGCCGCTACCAAAGCCGCAGCGAACGGTATGCCCAGATGCATGGATTTCATGACAGCCTATATTTGTCTTGGACAAAACCTGAGTATGCTCTATTCAGCCCTGCGCACGCCATCCACTCCAAACCCGATCCCCTCGCCTTGCTGGCTCATCCCACCGCGACCATGAACCAGACCGCTGCCCGCATCCAAGCGCCCATCCTCTGGGACATCGCCGAAATCGAGCGCGACACCGGCCTGGGCAAGGACACCTTGCGGGTCTGGGAACGCCGCTACGGCTTTCCGACGCCGCTGCGTGACACGCGTGGCGACCGGCTTTACGACCAGCCGCAGCTCGAGCGCCTGCTGCGCATCAAGCGCCTGCTCGACTTGGGTCATCGACCAGGCAAGGTCGTTCCGCTGCCCTTGCAGGCCCTGGACGCCTTGCTGCAGACCCTCTTCAGCGCGGCTGGCCAGCCCGATGCAACTGCAGCCCTTGTGGACGACTGGCTCGATCGGCTCCAGCACAGCAAACCGGCAGAACTGCGTGCGGCATTGCAGCAGGAGCTGCGGCGCCAGGGCCTGTCGCAGGCGATCGAACAGCTGCTGGCCCCCTTGGGTCAGCGCATCGGTCAGGCCTGGTTGGCCGACCAACTCTCGATCCACCAGGAGCATCTGTTCACCGAGACGCTGCAGTCCGTGCTGCGCGAAGCCATCAGCACCCTGGACGCGGGCGGCCCAGCGGTCAACAGCCCGCCGCGCATGCTGCTGACCACGCTGCCACGGGAGCAGCACCAGTTGGGGCTGCTGATGGCCGAATGCTATTTCGCGCTCGGGCGCTGCGAGCGCATTGCCCTAGGTCCCAGGCTGCCACCGACCGAAATCCTGGCGGCGGTCGAGCGCTTCCAGATCGACATCGTCGCGCTCAGCATCAGCCTGCATGCCTCGGCGCGCGAGATCGCGCAGCAATTGAAGGTGCTGCGCGAGCAGTTGTCGCCCGAGGTTGAACTCTGGGTCGGCGGCGGCTGGGCCAGTACCGGCCGGCGCCACCTGCCTGGCGGCGTGCATTGCGTGGTCAACGACGAGCAGGTCAACGCCGGCCTAGCGCGCTGGCGTGCGGCACATGCCTGACCCGCGACTCAAGGCCACAGACATGCCAGACAGCACAGACGCCTTCTCTTCGATGCACAGCCTGCGCGAGGGCTATTCGGCCTTGGTGCTGGGCGCCAGCGGCGCGATCGGCCAGGCCTTTGTGACAAGACTGCAGTCCGATCCGCGCTGCGCCGGCGTGACCGCGCTGTCGCGCCAGAGCGAGCCCGCCTTTGATCTCATGGACCCTGTCAGCTTAGAGCGTCTGGCGCTGGTCATGGCCGCGCAACACCCGTTCCAGCTGGTGCTGGATGCCACCGGCGCGCTGACCCTCCACGGACGCAGCCCGGAAAAGCGGCTGAGCGACCTGAACGCCCAAGCATTGCTCGACGCCATGGCTGTCAACGCGATCGGACCTGTGCTGCTGCTCAAACAGTTGCTGCCCCGGCTCGCCAGCGGCGAGCGCGTGATTTGGGCCAAGCTGTCGGCGAGGGTCGGCAGCATCGAGGACAACCGCAAGGGCGGCTGGTACGGCTACCGCGCGTCCAAGGCTGCGCTCAACATGCTGCTGCAGAGCGCCGCGATCGAGATCGCACGCCGGCGCCCGCTGGCCGTGATTGCGGCGCTGCAACCCGGTACGGTGCGCTCCGCGTTGAGCCAACCCTTCGTCGGCGAGCAGGCGCTTGAACCGTTCGATTCAGCCGGCCGGCTGCTGCGCGTGCTCGATGCACTGGAGCCGAGCGGACGGGCGCAATTCGTCGACCACGCCGGGCAAGCCATCCCCTGGTGAATGACGGGGCAGGCCCCTAGAAATCGACCGAGGTGGCTTTGGCGGCTCTATGCCGTTTCTTGTGGAATTTCACTTCACAGAGGGCGCGTGCTGACGCCTGCGGCCAAGGGCGCGGCGGGCAGGAAGGGCGAGGCCGGCAAATGCGTGAGCTTGCCCAGACGCAGATAGGCGATGGCAATGAAGTTGGCTGCAGTCCTGAATCCTCGTGCAGCGTGCTTGGCTTGCTGCATCAGCCCGTTCCTGGCTTCGACGAAGACCATGCTTCGGTGATCGAGCATGCCGCTCACCACCGGGTTAAAGTGAGTCTTCAAGGGGGGGGCAGTCGATTGAAGGCGACTCTTGCCTGTGGCTCAACCGCACAACGCGGGGCTGCTGCGTGATGCCGACCTGCTGCATCATCCAGGCCATTTCGAACGCCTTGTTGAGCGCACTCGCACCGGCCAGCAGCGCGCCAGGGCAGCCGGCACGCACATGGGCCGCCCGTTCAAGACCACCGAAGCGCAGCGGCAGGCCATCCGCGCCAGCTTGGTGAAGGGTGAGACCGTGACGGCGGCGGCGCGTGACTTCAAAGTCCGGTGGGTGACGGTGCTGACGGTCCGTGACAATGCCAGGCCGAGATGACCTTCGACCTCTTCCTTGGACGCTGCATGCTGCTGACCTACAGGCTGGCCGCCCACGCCACCTTGAACTGGATGGACGACGCGACGACGCTGGCGATGATGTTCAGTTGATCGGCCTCCGATTCCGACGGGATTACCGGCGCGCTATGGCTCTATGGGTCCTGGCGATACGCATGCCGGTGATGTTGCTGCGGTAGCCCGGCTCGATGTGGATGCGGCCGGCCGAGCGCAGGTTCCCGGGGGAGTCGTTCCAGGCGCCGCCGCGAAGCACCCGCCGCGCCTGATCGCCGTCGCTCAGCCAAGCCGATCCGTCACTGGTTTCACCACGGTAGTTCTTGTGCCCGGCCGTCAGCCTCTTATCCTGCTCCTCGCCGCGATCGAAGCTGTACGTCGCCTCTCATCGCAGGCGCAGGTCGAATTTGGACTGGGTCACGATCGCCCCGAAAAATGCCGACTGAACCGTCTGCTGTCATCGCGATACCATGTGCCGGCCTGGCACAGCAGCGCCTTGCCAGCGCCCGAGGCTGAGGTTCAGCCGTCCATCAAGCAGAGGAGACCGAAATGCGATTGACCATAACCGAAAGCCATTTCACGACCAAGGAGCAAGCCCTGGCGGAGATCGCCAAGCTCGGATGGCATGCGATCGAAAAGACCTTCTCAGCAGAGAATGATTTGCATTGGCATGACTTCGATGCCGTGGCCTATGTGCTCGAGGGAACTGCCAGCGCGGAACTCGAAGACGGCACGGTAGAGCACGCAACCGTGGGCTGTCGCGTCGCTGCGCCCGCGGGCCTCGTGCATCGCAATGTCGGCGCGGATTGGCACGGGATCGTCGCGTTCAGCGTGCACCCCTCCCAGTTCACCCAGCCGCTGAACAAACCATTGGCCAGCCGGCCTTCGGTGAACAGTTGATGGTGGCCGGTGCGTAGCAAGCCGACGGCATCGCTGCACAAGACCAGGCGCCGGGCTCTGGATGAGGTCACCCGAGTTCGACAGTTCAGCGCCGGAGAAGGACCCTAGGGTCAATGGAATCAACGACTTGAGAGCCGAATTCTGAGAAATTTGTAATGGCACGTTTGTAATGGTAAATACCTACTTTTCTCCTTGGATCATCTTTGTTAGAGTAGTGGCGTGTTTGTCAAAGTCACCCACTCAGGTCCGCGCAGCTACGTTCAGCTGGTCGAGGCCTATCGCGACGAAGCAGGACGGCCCAAGCAGCGTACCGTCGCCACCTTGGGCCGACTCGACCAACTCGGCACCGAGCTCGATTCCGTCGTCTCTGGCCTGCTGCGCGTAACCGGCAGAGCTGCGCAAGCTGCAACGCCGGCGCCCACCGTGAGCTTCGAGTCCGCGCGCGATTTCGGTGACGTTTGGGCGCTCACTGAGCTTTGGAATTCGCTCGGCTTTGATGGACTTCGGCGCATCTTTCGCCGCAC
>CALQBT020000223.1 GCA_943328885.2 Bordetella parapertussis
CCACCGACTTCGGCATCCTGTTCCTGCCCACCGAGAGCCTCTATGCCGAAGCGCTGCGCCGACCCGGCTTGGTGGAGGCCTTGCAGCGCGATCACCGCATCACGCTGGCCGGCCCGACGACCTTGCTCGCCACGCTGACCAGCTTGCAAATGGGCTTTCGAACGCTCGCGCTCGAGCAGCGCAGCGCCGAGGTCTGGGAGGTGCTGGGGGCGGTCAAGACCGAGTTCGCGAAGTTCGGCGAGGTGCTGGCCAAGACCAAGAAAAAGCTCGATGAAGCGAGCCAAACGATAGACGCGGCGACGGTGCGCACCCGGGCTATGGCGCGCCAACTGCGCAGCGTGGAGTCGCTCACCGAGCACCGGGTGCAGCAGTTGTTGCCCGGCTTGCCGGTCGACGCGCTCGATCAGGCCTCCGAGGTCGATCCGTCGGCCGCGGCGGCCGAGACCAAGGCCTGATGGCAATGACCGAAGATGGCAAACCTGACCAGGTACCGGACGCCGCCGCGCCCGTTCCGCAGAATCAGGCCCGGGTGCTGCTCTGGTTGATCGTCGGGCAGGTCGCACTGCATGCCGCGATGTCCGGCCAGCGCATGGCCGCGCCCTTGCAGGCGCTGCAGGCCGGTCACAGCGTCTGGGGCGTGGGCGTGCTGTTGGCCTTGTTTGCGGCCTTGCCGGTGCTCACCGCAATGGGCAGCGGTCGGATGGCTGACCGCCACGGCTACCACCGCCCCGCCCGTTTGGCGGTGGCCTTCACGATGGTGGGTGCGGCTTGTGCGCTGCTGGCGTGCTGGCTGCCAGGCGGCTGGCAGTTCGGCCTGGGCTGTGTCGGTGCGGCGGCGTCCGGTGTCGGCGCCAACATCGGCTTGATCACGATCCAGCGTACCGCCGGACAACTGGCCAACAGCAGCACCGAGCGGCTTCGCGTGTTCAGCTGGCTCGGCATGGCGCCTTCGCTGGCCAACGTGGTCGGACCGGTGGCGGCGGGTTTCATGATCGATGGCGCAGGCTACGCCTCGGCCTATGCCTTGTTGCTGACCATGCCCTTGCTGTCGCTGTGGGTGGCCCAGCGGGTGCCGGTCCTGGCGCAGCGCCACGGGGCCGGCTTGCGCGTGCCGGGCAGCAGCCGCTGGGATCTGCTCGCCACGCCCGGTATGAAGCGCTTGCTGGTCATCAACTGGCTGCTGTCAGCGAGCTGGGATGTCCACAGTTTTGCGGTGCCGGTGCTGGGGCATTCGCGGGGCTACAGTGCTTCGACCATCGGCACGGTGCTGGGCTTGTTCACGGCTGCGGTGACCCTGGTGCGGTTTGCGATTCCCTTGCTGGCGCACCGGTTGCGCGAGGTCACGGTGTTGCGCATCGGGATGGTGCTGACCGGCGGCGTGTTCGCCCTCTATCCCTTTGCCGCGACGCCCTGGCTGATGGGGGGCTGTGCGCTGTTGCTGGGGCTGACGCTGGGTGCGGTGCAACCGATGATCATGAGCACCTTGCACGAACTCACGCCGGTCGCCCGCCACGGCGAGGCGATCGCTTTTCGGTCGATGGCGATCAACCTGTCAAGCAGCGTGATGCCGCTGGTGTTTGGCCTGGCCGGTGCAGCGCTGGGGCCCGGCGTGCTGTTCTGGGTGATGGGGGCTGCGGTGGGTGGCGGCAGTTTGGTCGCCGGTGGACTGCAAAAAGTGTTCGCGGTCGACAAGCCGACCTGAGGCCTTGCCTCAGCCGGCCATGCCTTGGTGCCGCAGCAGCGCGTCGATGTTGGGCTCGCGGCCTCTGAAAGCCTTGAAGCTCTCCATGGCTGGGCGGCTGCCACCGGCCTCGAGAATTTCGCGCCTGAAGCGTTGTCCGACGTCGGGGTTGAACACGCCTTCTTCCTCGAAAGCGGCGAACGCGTCGGCCGACAACAACTCGGCCCATTTGTAGCTGTAATAGCCGGCCGAATAGCCGCCGGCAAAGATGTGCGAAAAGCTGTGCTGGAAGCGGTTGAATTCTGGCGGTGGGTTGACCGAGATTTCGTCTCGGACCTGCTCGATCACGGCTTGTATGCGGGCCGGTGCGTCGGGCTCGGTGTGGATGCGCATGTCGAGCAGTGCAAACTCGACCTGCCGCAGCGTCTGCAGCCCACTCTGGAAGTTGCGCGCCGCCAGCATGCGGTCGAACAGCGCTCTCGGCAGCGAGTCGCCACTGTCGACATGGGCGCTGAGTCTGGACAGCACTTCCCATTCCCAGCAGAAGTTCTCCATGAACTGACTCGGCAACTCGACCGCATCCCATTCGACGCCCGAAATCCCTGCCACCGCCATCTCGTCGACCTTGGTCAGCAGGTGGTGCAGGCCATGGCCGAACTCATGGAACAGCGTGATCACATCGTCATGGGTCAGCAACGCGGGCCGGACCTGAGCATCGGGCTGGACCATCGGTGATGAGAAGTTGCACACCAGGTGTGCGACCGGTGTTTGCAGCGTGGCGCTGGCCTGCAGCGGGTCGGGCCGCTGCCAGCGGCTGCGGACCACATCCATCCAGGCGCCTGGCCGCTTGCCGGGCCGGGCGTACAGGTCGAGGTAGAACTGCCCCAACAACTCGGCCGCGCCGCCCTGGGGCGACGCCCGCTCAATGCGGAAGAAGCGCACGCTGTCGTGCCACACCGGCGCGCTGTCGGGGCGGATGCGAACTTCGAACAAGGTCTCGATGATGTGGAACAAACCATCGAGCACGCGCGGCTCGGTGAAGTACTGCTTGAGCGCTTGCTCGCTGAAGGCGTAGCGCGCTTGCTTGAGTTTTTCAGACACGAAAGCCTGGTCCCAGACTTTCAGGTCGGTGATGCCCAGTTGCTCTGCAGCGAAAGCGCGCAACTCGGCGAGATCGCGCTCGGCGTGCGGCCTGGCGCGCCGCGCCAGATCGCGCAGAAAGCCTGTGACCTGTGCTGGCGATTCGGCCATCTTGGGTACCAAGGACAAGTGGCCATAGCTGGCGTGGCCGAGTACGCAGGCTTCCTCGGCGCGCAAGGCCAGCAACTCGGTCATCAGCGCGCTGTTGTCGCGTTCGGGCGGGCCGAATTCGCTGGCCCGGGTGGCGTAGGCGCGGTAGAGCTGTTCGCGCAAGCCACGGTCGATCGCATACTGCAGCACCGGCAGGTAGACCGGCATGTGCAGCGTGAGCTTGTGGCCTTCGCGTCCCTCGGCTGCGGCGCTCAGACGGGTCTGCTGGCAGACATCGTCTGGCACGCCGGCCATCTGCTCGGCGCTGGCGTAGAGCGCGAAGCCGTCGGTCGCATCGAGCACATGCTCGCTGAACTGTTGACCCAGTTCGGCCAGGCGCTCCTGGATCTCGGCAAAGCGGATCTTGGCCTGGCCCTGCAACTCGGCGCCCGAGAGCACGAAATCGCGCATCGCATGGGCCAGCGCCTGGCGCCTGGCGGGCGCCAAGCTGATGGCGGTCGGACCGCTCGCCACGGCCTTGTACTTCGCGTAGAGCCGCTCGTCGGCGCCCAGCCGGGTGTGGAACTCGGTGACGCGCGCCAGGTTGGCGTTGTAGGCCTCGCGCAGCTCGGGCGTGTTGGCCACCGCGTTGAGGTGGCCTACCGCTTGCCAAGCGCAAGACAGGCGCTCGAGCGGCAGGTCGAGTGCTGCCGAGAGCTTGCCGTAATCGGCTTGGGTCTCGTTGCTGACGGCGCGCTCCAGCGCGGCCTCGGCCAGGGGCAGCAAGGCATCAAGCGCCGGGCTGATGTGCTCGGGCCGGATGGTGGCGAAGTCGGGCAGGGCGGCGGTTGACAGCAGTGGATTGGTCATGGGTTTGCGGGTCTGAACACTGAGCGTTTTTATATGGCGGCGCGTTCGGCCGATTCAACTGTGTTGACCAGCAACATCGTGATCGTCATCGGACCCACGCCGCCTGGCACTGGGGTGATCCAGCCCGCGACCTCGCGCACGCCGGCGAAATC
Source organism: Bordetella parapertussis (assembly GCA_943328885.2). Classification (GTDB taxonomy): domain Bacteria; phylum Pseudomonadota; class Gammaproteobacteria; order Burkholderiales; family Burkholderiaceae_C; genus Pseudaquabacterium; species Pseudaquabacterium parapertussis_A. Next base: position 3,934 of record CALQBT020000223.1, read on the forward strand.
GACATCGCCGCAGAGCTTGCCCTCGTCATCACGGTTCATGCCGACGTCGATCACGACCGCGCCGGGTTTGACCATGTCCCGGGTCAGCGTGTTGCGCCTGCCCACAGCGACCACCACCACGTCAGCCTGGCGCGAGAACCAGCCCAGGTCCGGGGTCGCGCTGTGGCAGACGGTGACCGTGGCGTGGGCTTGCAGCAGCATCAGTGCCATCGGCTTGCCCACGGTGTTGCTGCGCCCGATCACCACGGCGTGCCTGCCCTTGAGCGGGACGCCGGTGGATTCGATCAGCTTCATGCAGCCATAGGGCGTGCAGGGCCGAAATCCCGGCAGACCGGCCAGCAATTCGCCGGCGCTGCGCACCGAGTAACCGTCGACATCTTTGGCGGTGGAGATGGTCTCGATCACGCGTTGCGGGTTGATGTGTCTGGGCAGCGGCATCTGCACCAGGATGCCGTGGATCGTCGGATCATCGTTGAGTGCACGGATGCGCGCCAGCAGCGAGGCCTCGCTGAACCCAGCCTCGTATCGCTCGAGCACCGAGTGCAGGCCGTGCTCGGCACAGGCTTTGACTTTGTTGCGCACATACACGGCCGACGCTGGGTCCTCGCCGACCAGGATGACCGCCAGCCCGGGCTTCACGCCGCGAGCGGTGAGGGCGACAGCGCGCTGCGACAGTTCGGCACGGATCTGTTGCGACAGCGCTGTGCCGCTGATGAGTTGGGCAGGCATGGTCGTGTCCTTCAATGGTGCGGGATTCAAAATGCAAGAAGCCGCTGGCTTGCAGCGGCCTCTGATGGCGAGGTGGGGCGCCGCTCAGGCCTTGGCGGCGGCGTTGTTGTTGGCCCCGAGGGCGATCTTGAGCAGGTCGGCAACGGTGTTGGCGTTCAACTTCTCCATGATGTTGGCGCGGTGCGCCTCAACCGTCTTGATGCTGATCCCCAGGTCATCGGCGATCTGCTTGTTCAGCCGGCCAGCGACGATGCGTTCTAGCACCTGGGCCTCGCGCGTCGTCAGGCGGCTCAGCAACGCGTCGCGGCTGGCCTGCTCCTGGTGCTGGCTGAAGGCTGACCTCGCCTGGTCGAGCATGCGTTCGACCAAGCCTATCAACTCGTCTTCCTTGAAGGGCTTCTCGATGAAGTCCATCGCCCCTTTCTTCATCGTCGTCACGGCCATCGGCACGTCGCCATGACCGGTGATGAAGACTACAGGCAGCGGGCTCTTGCGCTCAAGCAGGCGGTCCTGCAGTTCGAGCCCACTCATGCCGTCCATGCGGATGTCGGCGATCAGGCAAGCCACCTCTCGCGGGTC
>CALQBT020000224.1 GCA_943328885.2 Bordetella parapertussis
CGCGGTGACCCGGTCGGCGCCGACGATCACCAGATCGACCTGGCCGCGCTGCATCAAATGGCCGCCGGTGTTGTCGGCGATCACGGTGTGCGCCACCCCTTGCTGGCCCAGTTCCCAGGCGGTCAGGCTGGCGCCTTGGTTGCGCGGCCGGGTTTCGTCGACCCAAACGTGCACGGCCAAGCCTGCAGCCTGCGCTTGGTAGACCGGCGCCAGCGCCGTGCCCCAGTCCACCGTGGCGAGCCAGCCAGCATTGCAGTGCGTGAGCACATTCAGCGAGCGTCCCGCCATCGGCGCGACGCCGGGGCGTGCCGGCGCAGCCGCCAGCGCCTGCATCAAGCCCAGACCGTGACGGCCGATCGCGGCGTTCACCGCCACGTCCTCCTCGGCGATCGCGTCAGCCAGCGCCCAGGCCGCCAGCGTGCGCTGGTTCGGGGCGAGCGGCAGCAGCGCAGCGAGCATGCGGCGCGTCGCCCAGGCCAGGTTCACGGCAGTGGGTCTTGCACCGTCGAGCAGCGCCTGAGCCTGGCGCAACGCCGCGTCGCCCGGCCCCACATTGCACTGCAGCGCGATACCGTAAGCCGCGGTCGCGCCGATCAACGGTGCACCGCGCACCCACATCTCGGCGATCGCCTTGCGCACCTGGTCCACGCTGTTCAGGCGCTCGATCGCCAGCGCATGCGGCAGCGCCCGCTGGTCGATCACCCACAGCGCGTCGCGCTCGGGCGAAGGCCACAGGCTGCGGCGGTGCTGGCCGTCAATCTTCACAGCACCCGCCCGGCCACCGCGCGCAAGCGTTGCACCATGTCCGGGTCACGCGCTGCCGGCGCGGTGATCAAGGCATGGTCGAGCGAGCGCCGGCAACCGCAAGCCCGGCCGTGCGGATCGTGAGCGATCGCCGCAGCGCCACGGGCCACCAGCGCGCGGGCGGCGTCGGCATTGCTGCTGAGCACCGCGACGATGGCCTCGACCGTGACGTCGTCGTGCGAAGGGTGCCAACAATCAAAATCTGTGACCATCGCCACGGTTGCATAACAGAGCTCGGCCTCACGCGCGAGTTTGGCCTCGGGCATGTTGGTCATCCCGACCACGTCGCAGTTCCAACTCCGGTAGAGCCGAGATTCGGCCAGCGTGCTGAACTGCGGCCCCTCCATCGCCAGGTAAGTGCCGCCGCGCTGATGCGGCACGCCCAGGCTGGCCAGCGCAGACTGCACATGGCCGCCGAGCCGGGCGCAGACTGGTTGGGCCATCGACACGTGAGCAACCAGACCAGCGCCGAAAAAAGAACTCTCTCGCCCCACCGTACGGTCGATGAATTGGTCCACCACGACAAAGCAGCCCGGCGGCAGGTCGGCACGCAACCCGCCCACCGCACTGAGCGACAACACGTCGGTCGCGCCCAAGGCCTTGAGCGCGGCGATATTGGCACGGTAATTCAGCGCCGACGGCGGCAGCCTGTGCCCCCGGCCGTGGCGCGGCAGAAAGGCCAGTCTTGCCGGGCCGGCCACCGTGCCCAAGGTGCCGGTGAAGACCTCGTCTGAGGGCTCGCCCCAAGCGGTGTCCACCCGCACCCAGGCGGTATCGGTCAGGCCCGGCAACTCGTACAGGCCGCTGCCGCCAATGATGGCCAGCAAGCCATTGGGTGTGCCCGAAGGGCTGGGCTCGGTCATGCAAACTCCTGGGCTTGAATCGGTGGCTGGGGCGACATCGCGGTCGCAGTCGATGTCGGGTCGCCAGCCTTGGCGCGACCCAGTCGCGCGGCATGGGCCAGCCGCGAGACCTCGCGCGCCGGCAGCGACTTGAGGCGGTGATCACTCCAGACTTGGCGCCAGCGCCGCGCACCGGCTTGACCATTCCACAGGCCCAGCATGTGGCGTGTGATGTGCGACCAGGGCGTCCCTTGGTCGGTCTGCATGCGCTCAATGTAGGCCATCATCCGCTGTTCGAGATTCAGACGCCAGTCGTCATCGACTACTGGCGCCACACCGTCGCCCCAGAATCTGGCGTCCCAGTCGGCCATCAAACTGGGGTGATGGTAGGCCTCGCGCCCGACCATCACGCCATCGACCCGAGCCAGTTGTTCGGCGATCTGAGCACTCGTGGTGATGCCGCCGTTGATCATGAAGGTGAACTGCGGAAAGTCCCGTTTCAAACGGTGGACCAGTTCGTAGCGCAGTGGCGGCACTTCGCGGTTTTCCTTGGGGCTCAATCCCTGCAGCCACGCGTTGCGCGCGTGGACGATGAAAACCGTGCAACCGCCCTCGGCAACAATGCCGACGAAATCGCGAACGAACTCGTAGCGGTCGACCCGGTCGATGCCGATACGGTGCTTGACGGTCACGGCCAAATCGTCGCCCAACACCTCGCGCATGGCCTTGACACCGTCGCGCACCAATGTCGGCTCGGCCATCAGACAAGCGCCGAAAGCACCACGCTGCACACGTTCGCTAGGGCAACCGCAATTGAGATTGACTTCCTGGTAACCCCATTGCCGTGCCAATCTGGCTGCCTGGGCCAGATCGTCAGGTTCGCAGCCACCGAGTTGCAGCGCCAACGGTTGTTCGGCGGCGTCGTAATCGAGATGGCGCGGCAGATCACCGTGCAGCAACGCACCGGTGGTCACCATCTCGCTGTAGAGCCGGGTGTGGCGGCTGATGAGGCGATGGAAGTAGCGGCAATGCCTGTCGGTCCAGTCCATCATCGGCGCAACACCAAGCTTCCAGGGTGGGAACTCAGAGGTACTCAATCGCAGCTTTCATCGGTCGATCATCCAAAAGAAGCAGCTTCGGTGTGCCGCGATGGCATGCCAGATCCGCTGGGCACACCGCGGTGACTGCGAGCACGTTCTGCGACATCCCTACTTTGAACATCGACTTCCTCTTGATATCTCGGCATGTCAAGTCCGGCACGCCGCCGAGTGGCCGACACCGGCGACAAGAGGCCAGGAACCCTCCGGCAGCCAAGGCCTTGAACTCCTTGTCCTTGGCTAGCCACGAGCCTGCGCCTCGGCTTTGGTGGCGAAGGTAGCACGCCCATTGAGAACCTAGGCAGATGGATCAGTATCCTTGAGCTCAACCTAGCACCGCTTGCCAACGGCCGGGATGTACATCCAGACCCTCTGCCCATCTGGCGAAACAGATGACACAAGCAATCCCGGCAATAGCCTGTATTCCAGCCGAATCTATTCCGCCAGAGGCGCGACAAAAAACTCACTCTCACAGTAGAAGACGGGAAAAAAAGACTCGAAACAAGTTCTGCTTTCCTGACCCGGCGCGCGGGGTCGAGCTCGAAACTTCAATACTTACAACGACTTAGACCACCCAAGAGCGGAGCATTAGTTCGCCGTAAAATGGTTAATGGTAACCGGAACTTTTTGGGGTTTGTGTCTCTCCTGGAATTTACTCCGAACGGGCCCCCTTCAGGCATCCTGGGCCTTGCCTGGGGTGTTTGAAACTCCTATGCCCTATGCTCCCACGACGGCCAGGGCATGGCCTGAACGCATCACTGGAGAGTCCCCATGAACAGCCCTCGCAAGACCCGCCTGAACGCCGAAGAAGTGGCCCGTTTCCACGATCAGGGCCTCGTCATCCCCGACTACCGCCTGCCGACTGCCCTGCTGGCCCGGATGCAGGCCGAGGTGGACAAGCTGATCGCACGCAACCCTGACGTGCGCCCCGAGGCGCTGTCGGGCGCCCACAACCCCTGGGGCCAGTCGGCCAAATTGATCGGCAGCCAATCGTTCCTGGACTTGTGCTGCCACCCCGAGATCCTGGACATGGTGGAACAACTGATCGGCCCCGACATCGTGCTGTGGGGCAGCCAGATGTTCTGTAAGCCCGCAGGAGAAGGCCTGGCCGTGCCCTGGCACCAGGACGGGCAGTACTGGCCGCTCGACCCGCTGGCCACGGTAACGGTGCGCATCGCGATAGAAGACTCGACCCCTGAAAACGGCTGCATGCGCTACATCCCAGGCTCACACCAACCACGCAAGCTGGAACACCACGAGATCACCACCGCCAGCAACATGGCGCTGAAGCAGCAGATCCCTGACATCGACGAATCGAAAGCCGCTGACGACGTCTTGTACGCCGGCATGATCTCGATCCACGACGTCTACTTGCTGCACGGATCGGCCGAAAACAAGTCGACGAAACGACGCAGCGATTACGCCATCCGCTACATGCCAGCCACCACGCGCTACGTGCGAGACCCCGATTTCCCTGCCAACAAGCTGGCTTCGGAACACATGAACTACGTCAAGCGCCCGCTCTGGCTGGTTCGTGGGCAAGACCGCGCAGGCAACGACTACAAGATTGGCCACGGCGCGCGCCAGGGTGCTTGAACAGCCGGGGCGCAGTGCGGTGCAGCAATTGCGGGTCTATCAGTCGATGTGGGCGATGGAACGTCGCCGACCGGACGGTGTCGAGTGGTCGCTGCAGGAAAAACTGGATCTGATCATCGGCGCGGGCTTTGACGGCGTGGGCTTGCGATTTACCGACCGCGCCTTTGTGGCTGCGGTCACGCAACGCCTGCGCGCGGCGGGCCTGACCTGGCAGGCGCAGTGTTACCCGCGCACCGTGGACGGGCTGGTCCCGGTGCTCGACCTGGTGGCCGAGTTCGGCTGCGACCACATCAACCTGCAGGCCGACGTGCGGCCGCACACCGTGGCCGAATGTGTGCCGCTGATCGAAGGCTGGCAACGACTGGCGGCCGATGCTGGCGTGACGCTGAACCTGGAAACGCATCGCGACCGCATGACCACGGACCTGCTCTTCACGCTGCGGCTGCTTGACCGGTTTCCTGAACTTCGACTCACCGGAGACCTGTCGCACTACCTGGTGGGCCGTGAATTTGCCTGGCCAGTGAGCGACGAGAACCACGCGCTGATGCAGCGCGTGATGGACCACTGCTGGGCCTACCACGGCCGCGTGGCCAGCCGCGAACAGATCCAGGTGCCACTCAGCTTTGAGCACCTGCGCCACTGGCTCGATTTGTTCATGGACTGGTGGGCATACGGTTTTCGCAGCTGGCGCCGTCGCGCCGGGCCCACGGCCACGCTGAGCTTCCTGTGCGAGCTGGGGCCGCCTGAGTACGCCATCACCGGCGCCGATGGCTACGAGCTCTCAGACCGCTGGCAAGAGGCGCAAATGCTGATGCGCCTGGTGCGTGGGCTGTGGCAACGTATCGAGGACGAAGATGCCGCAGCAAGCGCGCAGGGCGCAGCCGCCGTGACCAGCCG
>CALQBT020000225.1 GCA_943328885.2 Bordetella parapertussis
GCTGGCGATCATCGGCGTGGTGGTCGCCGAGATGCTGACCGCCGCGGCCGGGATCGGTTACCTGGTCACACTGAACCGAACCATTCTGGACAGCCCGCGGGTTTTCGCCGCGCTGATCCTGATCCTGGTGCTGTCGATTGCCTATGACGCGATGACCCGTTCGCTCGAACGCCGGCTGCTGGCCTGGCAACCGGTCAAGCGCTCGCTGGCCGGCACCCGACCGGGCAGCGGCCTGAGCGCCAGTGTCTCGGCGGCCTGAGCCGTCGTCCTGTCTTAACTGAATCGTCCAACCTGAGGAATTCGTCATGCCCATGCCTACCCATCTGCTGCCCACCACCGTCGTGGGCAGCTACCCCCAGCCTGATTGGCTGATCGATCGGGAGATGCTGTCGAAGATGGTGCCGCGCACCCGGGTCAAGGAACTCTGGCGCGTCGCGCCTGAGTTCCTGGAGCAGGCGCAGGACGACGCCACGCTGCTGGCCATACGCGACATGGAGCGGGCCGGCATCGACATCATCACCGACGGCGAGGTGCGTCGCGAGAGCTATTCGAACCGGTTCGCGACCGCGTTGGAGGGCATGGACAACGACAAGCCTGGTGTGATCCGGGCGCGAAACGGCACGGAAACCCTGGTGCCGAGGGTGGTGGCGCGGCTGCGCCGCACCGAAGCGATCGAGCGGCGCGACATGGAGTTCCTGCGCCGCAACACGAGCTTGGCTGCCAAGATCACGCTGCCCGGCCCCTTCACGATGGCGCAACAGGCGAAGAACGAGTTCTACAAGGATGACGAGGAGATGGCGATGGACCTGGCCGCCGCCGTCAACGCCGAGGCCCTGGACCTGCAAGCCGCCGGGGCAGACGTCATCCAACTCGATGAGCCCTGGCTGCGCAACGACCCCGAGGCCGCCAAACGCTACGCCGTCAAGGTGATCAACCGCGCCCTCGAAGGGATCACGGTGCCCACCGTCGTGCACCTTTGCTTTGGCTACGCCGCGGTCGTGCACGGCCAGAAGCCGACCGGTTACTCCTTCCTGCCAGGCCTGGCCGACAGCCATGCCCGGCAGATCTCGATCGAGGCGGCGCAGCCGCGGCTGGACCTGGGCGTGCTCAGCGATCTCGCGGGCAAGAAGATCATGCTCGGCGTGCTCGATCTGGGCAACCTGCGCGTGGAGTCGGCTGAAACCGTCGCCGAGCGCATCCGGGCGGGTCTGAAATACGTGCGACCCGAGAACCTGATTCCGGCCCCCGATTGCGGCATGAAGTACTTGCCCCGCGAGGTCGCCTTCGGCAAGCTCAAGGCGCTGGTCGAGGGCGCTCGGATCGTCCGGGCCGAAATCTCCTGAGCCGGGGCTGAGCCGGCCCGCCGCCCCGGGTGCGGCGTTGCGCCTCAGGAAGAGCCGATGGACAGCAGGTTTTCGACCGGGCGGTACAGCGCTTCCAGGTAGGCGATGTCGTCGGCCGCCAGCTCGATCTCAGTGGCCGCGACGAGTTGGTCGAGTTGCTCGAGCTTGGAGATGCCCACCACCGGCGCGGTGATGCCGGGCTTGGACAGCAGCCAGGCCAGCGCGATCTGGGCCGGGGCCTTGCCGTACTTGGCGGCGACTTCGATCACGCGGTCGGCAATCGGAAACACCGCGTCACCCCGGTAGAGGCCTTCGGTGCGAATCCGGTCGCCGCCTTGCGAGCGCGCTGTCAGTCCGGCTGCGAAGCCACCTTTGTACGAGCCGGTGAGGATGCCGCGCGCCAGCGGCGACCAGGGCATCAAGGCCACACCGCTCTTCTTGCAATACGGAATCATCTCCCGCTCTTCTTCCCGATACACCAGGTTGTAGTGGTTCTGCATCGAGACGAACTGGGTCCAGCCATGCATCTTCGCGGTCAGTTGCAGCTCTGCGAATTGCCAGGCGAACATCGAGGAGCCGCCGAGGTAGAGCACCTTGCCCGCTTTCACCAGGTCGTGCAGTGCCTCCATCGTTTCTTCGATCGGCACCTGCGCGGCCCCCGGCACGCCCTGCGGGTGGCGATGGATGACCAGGTGATCGATGTAGTCCAGACCGAGCCGTTCCAGGCAAGCATTGACGCCTTCCATCACATGCTTGCGCGACAGACCGCCCTGGTTGGCGCCGCGCCCCATCGGCATCGCGATCTTGGTGGCGAGCACATACTCGTCGCGGGGCAACAACTCGCGCAGCAATTGGCCGACCACCCGCTCGCTGGCGCCGATGCCGTAGACGTCTGCGCAGTCGAAATAGAACAGTCCGCGATCGATGGCCGCCTTGAACAGCGGCCGGGCATCGTCCGGACCCAGCGTCCAGTCGCCTTGGTGGCCGCGACCGGGCTCGCCGAAGTTCATCGTGCCCAAACACAGGCGCGAGACCTTCAGGCCGCAGTTGTTGCCGAGTTGAACAGTCTTGAGCATGGGAATATTTTCGGAGGTCCGCCACATGGCCGCACCATGCTACCAGCCGGTTTGCCAGCGGGCCTGTCCGGTCCGCACCGCGTCGCGCTCAGCCGCCCAGGGCCGCCAGATTCAAGCCATGAGACTGGCCGAGCCAGAGCGCGCAGTCGCGGTGGTCGCGCAACTCGTCGTCGGTGTTGGGGTGAATGAACAAGTCGAGCGCGCCGTGCTTGAGCGTGAGCCAGCTCAGGACCTGCGCCAAGTGAGCCGTTGGAACAGACATCTGGTAGCTCCACATCGGGTGCGGGCCCACGGCTCGTTCGTGGAAACGGCCCATCTCCATCTTCCCGGCCAGTGCGACCTCGATCCGTTCGCGCAGCGCCCAGGCGGCATCCCGGCTGGCGGCATCGAAGTACACATGGGCATGCCAGCTGCAAATCACGGAAGGTTCAACAGGCTTCACCGGATTCTCCGTTGGTGGCGGGCTTGGCCGGCGTGGCGAGCAGGCACGCGTGGGCCGGCAGCATAAGAGATCGGGCCGGCGCCCGCCGGCATCGCTGCTGTGCCGCCGATGCGTATCATCGGCCTCAAGCAGGGAGCCATCGGCGCCTTCGACCGCCGCCATCAGGGCGAACCGGGGCATCACCCCCGGCAACAGGGCAGAAATCGCAAGAGGGTATTCCGATGGCCGCTGATTTTGTTTCCCCCACTGAGCGCGTGCAAGTTCGCCTAGAAGACGGCGCACTGCACATCGTTTTCAACAACCTGGCCAGGCACAACGCGCTGAGCGTGGACATGTGGGGCGCCGTGCCGGCGCTGCTGGCCCAGGCCGCGCAGGACGATCGCGTGCGTCTGGTGGTGTTCTCGGGCGCAGGCCAGAAGGCTTTTGTCTCGGGCGCTGACATCTCGCAGTTCGAGGACCAGCGCGCCGCGAAACAGGCGGTCGAGCATTACGAGGCGCTGGCCGAGGATGCGTTGATGAGCATCTACCGCTCGCCCAAGCCCACGCTGGCCTGCATCCGCGGCTGGTGCATCGGCGGCGGCGTGAACGTGGCGATCAGCTGCGACATCCGCATCGCCGCCAGCGACGCGGTGTTTGCGGTTCCCGCCGCCAGGCTGGGCCTGGGCTACCGCTATTCCGCGCTGCAGAACCTGGTCGACCTGATCGGCGTGGGCGCGACAAAAGACATTTTCTACACCGGGCGCCGCATCGACGCTGATGAAGCGCTGCGCCTGGGGCTGGTGTCGCGCATCTGCGCGGTCGAGCAACTGCCTGCGCTGCTGGCCGAATACACCGGCAGCATCGCCGCGAACGCGCCGCTGACCATCGCTGCAGCCAAGGGCATCATCGGCGAGATCCTCAAGCCCGCGCCCGACTTCGACGCCGCACGTTGCCGCGAACTCATCCTCGGCTGCTTTGACAGCGAGGACTACGCCGAAGGCCGCCGCGCGTTCATGGAAAAGCGCCCGCCTCAATTCAAGGGCCGCTGAGCGCAGCGCCCGTCACCAGGATGCCCCGATGAAGTCCTATGCCCTGCGTGTCGAAGGCGCGAAAGCCGTGTTGCAGCTGGGTGACGCGCCCAGGCCCGAACCCGGTCCTGGCCAGTTGTTGCTGAAGATGCACGCCGCGGCGCTGAACCGAGGCGAGTTCATCCCGGGCGGGCTGATCAAGGCCGGCGCTGCCAAGCCTGCGGGCATCGAGGGCGCAGGCGAGATCGTCGCGCTCGGCGCGGGGGTCGGCAGCCTGGCGATCGGTCAGCGCGTGATGGGTCGTTGTTCAGCGGCGTTCTCTGAGTACGCGCTGATGGACGCGCGCGAAGCACTGCCGGTGCCGGCCGGTCTGGCGATGGAATCGGCGGCCGCGTTGCCGCTGACCCTGCTGGTGGTGCACGACATGCTGGTGCTGCAGGGCCGTCTAAAGCCCGGCGAATGGCTGCTCGTGACCGGTGTGTCCTCAGGCGTGGGCGTGGCCTCGCTGCAGGTGGCCAAGGTGCTGGGGGCGCGCGTCATCGGCAGCTCGGGGTCGGCGAGCAAACTGCAGCGCCTGAAGGCGCTGGGCCTGGACCTGGCGATCCACACCCGCGCGCCGGATTTCGCGGCCACGGTGATGCAGGCCACCGACGGCCACGGCGTCGACCTGGTGGTCAACACGGTGGGCGGCAGCGTCTTCGCCGAATGCGTGCGCACACTGGCCTTCGAAGGGCGCTTGGCCACCGTCGGTTATGTGGACCTGTCACTCACCGCTGAGATCGACCTGCAGGCGCTGCACGCCAAGCGGCTGACGCTGTTTGGCGTGTCGAACAAGCTGCGCAGCGCCGAGCAGCGGGCTGCGGGCGTGCCCGCCTGCCTGGCCGAACTGGGGCCAGCGATCGCCGACGGTCGACTGCGGCCGCTGGTCGACCGCGTGTTCGCGTTCGACGAGCTCGCGGCAGCGCAGGCCTACATGGAATCCAACCAGCACCTGGGCAAGATCGTGCTGAAAATTGGCGACTGAAGCCTGATCTGCGCAGCCACGCAGCCACGCAGCCACGATGCGGTCTCTTGCAAAACAGCCGGCCCAGCGATGGACCCGGCGAGGCCTTCTCGCCACGCTGTGGCTGCTCGGTGGCGGCGCGGCACAGGCCCAGGCTTGGCCGGCCAGGCCTTTGCGCCTGGTCGTCGACTTCGCGCCGGGTGGTGCAGCCGGCTACGTGGCGCGCACGATCGCTGACCCGCTGACCCGCTGGCGCGAGCGCTGGGCCAGAGCGTGGCGGTGGAAAACCGCGCCGGTGCTGGCAGCAGCCTGGACGCTGTCGACACTGAAATCTGCTCCAATGCGGCATCC
>CALQBT020000226.1 GCA_943328885.2 Bordetella parapertussis
GGTCAGCGGCCTGGACAAGACCTACCAGGACAAACGCTGGTTCGGCCCGCAGCGCAACGTGCATGCGGCGCAGGCCGTCAGCTTCGAGATCCGCCGCGGCCAGACGCTGGGCATCGTCGGTGAATCGGGTTCCGGCAAGAGCACCGTGGCGCGCTGCATCGTGCGCCTGGTCGACCCCAGCGCGGGCGCGGTGCTGCTCGGCAGCGAGGACATCGCGATGATGTCGGTGGCGCAGTTGCGGCCGCTGCGCCGGCGCGTGCAGATCGTGTTCCAGGATCCTTACCGCTCGCTCAACCCGCGCCGCACCGTGGCCCAGGCGATGGTCGAAGGGCCGATGAACTATGGCCTGGGTCGGGCCGATGCGCTGCAACGCGCCCGCTCGCTGCTGGCATTGGTGCGCATGGATGCCAGCGCGATGGATCGCTACCCGCACCAGTTCTCAGGCGGCCAGCGCCAACGAATCTGCATTGCCCGCGCGCTGATGATGGAGCCCGAGTTGCTGGTCGCCGACGAGGCGGTCTCGGCGCTCGATGTCTCGGTCCAGGCCCAGGTGCTCGAACTGTTCGAGGAGATCCGCAGCCGGCTGAACCTGGCGATGCTGTTCATCACCCACGACTTGCGGGTGGCCTCGCAGGTCTGCGACCAGCTCGCGGTGATGTCGCAAGGCAAGGTGGTCGAGTACGGGCCGGCGCACCAAGTTTTCGGTGCGCCACAGCACGAGTACACCCGCGCGCTGTTCGCCGCCGCACCTGGGCGCGATTTCGCTTTCGGCGCCTGAGCAAGCTGGGCCTGAGGCCCGAACCCGGCCAGGCGCATCACACGTCAACTGCATGGAGACTGACCTTGACCCGTGTTCTGATCGCTGGCTACCAGCACGAAACCAACACCTTCGCCCCCAGCCTGGCTGACTGGGCTGCTTTCAACCGCGGTGACTCGTTCCCGGCCTTCATCCGCGGTGCCGCGATGCAGCAGTCGCTGACCGGCATCAACATCCCCATTGGCGGCTTCATTGACGCGGCCAAACGCCAGGGCTGGACCCTGCTGCCATCTTGCTGGGCCGGCGCGATTCCGTCGAGCTTCGTCACTCGCGAGGCCTTCGACAACATCGCTGGCGCAGTCTGCGAGGATGTCGCTGCGGCACTGGCTGGTGGGCTCGACGCGATCTACCTCGACCTGCACGGCGCCGCGGTGGCCGAGCACGCGGCAGACAGCGAGGGCGAGTTGCTGGCCAGGCTGCGTGCGATCGTCGGACCGAAGCTGCCGATCGTCGTCAGCCTTGACTTGCACGCCAACGTGACCCAGCGCATGCTGCGCGAGGCCGATGCGCTGGTGGCCTACCGCACTTACCCGCATGTGGACATGGCCGTCACCGGTGAGTTGGCGGCTGAGTTGCTGGCGCGGCGGCTCAAAATCGGCCGGCGCGAGCCCATGCATTGCCGCCGCCTGCCCTTCCTGATCCCACTCAACGCCCAGAGCACCTGGACGGCGCCAGCCCAGGGTTTGTACGACGAACTGATCGCGCTCGACCGTGCCCACGGCACGGTGCTGAGTTTCTGCATGGGCTTTCCGGCGTCAGACTTCGACGAATGCGCGCCGATGGTCTGGGGCCACGGCGAGGCGGCTGAGCGCGCGGTCGATCAGCTCTTTGCGCGGGTGGCCGAACCCACCCAGTGGCAGATGGACATCTTGCCGGCACGCGAGGCGGTGGTCCAGGCGCTGGCGCTGGCCGAAAAAGCGTCCAAGCCGGTGGTCATCGCCGACACCCAGGACAACCCCGGCGCGGGCGGTGACAGCAACACCACCGGCATGTTGCACGCGCTGCTGGCCCAGGGCGCGGGCCGCAGGTTTCCTGGCCAGGTGGCGCTGGGGATGATGTACGACGCGGCGGCTGGCCGTGCTGCGCGCGAGGCCGGCGTCGGCGCCGAGCTTGAGCTGGTGCTGGGCACCGCGGTGCCGACCTTCACGGGACTGCCCAGCGACCCGCCGCTGCGAGGCCGCTTCAAGGTGCTGGCCGTCAGCGATGGCCAATGCACGCTCAAGGGGCCGATGATGACCGGCATGACGGTTCAGCTCGGCGCTTGCGCCTGTCTGGAGATCGAAGGCATCCGCATCGCGGTGGTCAGCGGCAAGAAGCAATTGCTCGACCGCGAGCTGCTGCGCATGGTGGGCATCTTCGCCGAGCAGATGCGCATCATCGTGGTCAAGAGCTCGAACCACTTCCGCGCTGACTTCCAACCGATTGCCAGCGCGGTGCTGGTGGCCAAGGCGGCCGGTCCGATGGCCGCTGACCCGGCCGACCTGCCCTGGAAGCAGCTGACGCCCGGCATCCGCGTTCGGCCCTGAAACCGAGCCGGACCATGGCGCGCGAGATCTTGCTCAACGCCTTCGACATGAACTGTGTCGGCCATATCCAGCAAGGGCTGTGGACGCACCCGCGCGACCAGTCGACGCGCTACCTCGAGCTGGCTTACTGGACCGAACTGGCCAGGACGCTGGAGGACGGGCTGTTCGACGGCCTGTTCCTGGCCGACGTGATCGGCGTCTACGACGTCTTCGGCGGCAACGCCGACGCGGCGCTGCGCGGCGCGGTGCAGGTGCCGGTCAACGACCCGATGCTGCTGATCCCGGCGATGGCCGCCACCACCACCCACCTGGGTTTCGGCGTCACGGCCAACCTGATCTATGAGGCGCCCTACCTGTTCGCGCGCCGGATGTCCACGCTAGACCACCTGACGCGCGGCCGGGTTGGCTGGAACATCGTCACCGGCTACCTCGACAGCGCGGCGCGCGCCGCCGGATTCAGCGCCCAGCCGGCGCACGACGACCGCTACGACCTGGCCGACGAGTACATGAGCCTGGTCTACCAGCTCTGGGAGCAAAGCTGGGATGACGACGCGGTGCAGGCCAAGCGCAGCAGTGGCGTCTATGCCGACCCGGCCAAGGTGCACGCGGTTCATCACCACGGCAAGCAGTACCGGGTCGACGCTATCCACTTGAGCGAGCCCTCGCCGCAGCGCACGCCGGTGCTCTACCAGGCAGGCTCTTCGCCGCGCGGCCGGCGTTTCGCGGCCAGCCATGCCGAGTGCGTGTTTCTCAACGGCCAGGGTGTGGCCGGCGTCAAGGCCATCATTGACGACATCCGGGCGCTGGCCTCGGCCGCTGGCCGCGAGCCGGCCGACATCAAGGCCTTCCTGGGCGTCACGGTGGTCACCGGGGCCACCGAGGCCGAGGCGCGCGACAAGTTCGACGACTACCGGCGCTACGTCAGCTCGGAAGCCGCGCTGGTGCATGCCGCGGCGTCGCTGGGCGTGGACCTCGCGCGTTTCGATCTCGACGAGCCGGTTGATACCGCAGCCAGCCAGGCGATCACCTCCAATGCCGAGGCCATTGCCCGCAGTCAGGGGCCGCAGTGGACCAGGCGCAAGTTGCTCGAGCAGATGGTGCTGGGCAGCCGCCAGACGCCGCTGGTGGGCTCGGCCGCTCAGGTCGCCGAGGCCTTGATCCGATGGACCGAGGATGCTGGCGTTGACGGCTTCAACCTGTCGCGCACCGTCGCGCCTGAATGCTTTACCGACTTCAGCCGGCTGGTGGTGCCCGAACTGCAGGCGCGGGGTGCTTTCAAGACGGCTTACCGAAGCGGCAGCCTGCGTGAGAAGTTGTTCGGCCACGCCAGACTGCCGCTGAGCCATCCGGCGCGGGCTTGAGCAGCGGCTCGCAGCCGTTTGAATCGTCCAGAATCTGCACCCTTGGCCGGTCCGGTATTGACTGCACAATGGCAAGCGCCGCTTGGCGACTGTCCCCGAGCGCCCAGACCCGTCTCATAGGAGAACACAGCATGTACCTGACCCAAGGCCTGCACCGCGCGCTGCAACAGCATCCCCAGCGCACCGCGGTTCTGTTCGGTGCTCGCAGGCGAAGTTTCGCCGAGCTCGGCGATCGTGTCTCACGGCTCGCTGCAGCGCTGCAATCGCTGGGCATGGCGCCAGGCGATCGGGTTGCGATGCTGGCGATGAATTCGGACCGCTATCTGGAGTACCAGCTCGCCGTGCCCTGGGGCGGTGGGGTTCTCAATCCCTGCAACGTGCGCTGGAGTGTGGCCGAGATCGTTTACTCGCTGGTCGATTCCGGGTCGACGATGCTGATCGTCGACGACAACTTCCAGGCGATGGCCGAGGCGATTCGACGCGATGCCCCCAGCATCGGCCCGGTGATCTACGCTGGCGACGGTGAGGTGCCGGCCGGCATGCACGGCTATGAGGCGCTGATCGCTGCAAGTGCACCGATCGCCGATGTCGGCCGCCAAGGCGACGACCTGCTCGGCATCTTCTACACCGGTGGCACCACCGGATTTCCCAAAGGCGTGATGCTCAGCCACGCCAACCTGTTTGCTTCGGGGATGTCCTTGCTGGGCGAAGGCATTTCGCCGCGCGGCAGCGTCTACCTGCACGCCGCGCCGATGTTCCACCTGGCTGACTTCGGACTGTCGATTCCGCAGCACCTGGCGGGCAACGCCCACGCGATCATCCCGGCTTTCAATCCTGAAGCCGTGCTCGAATGCATCGCGCGCGACCGGGTGACCGACGTGCTGCTGGTGCCGACCATGATCCAGATGATGGTCGACCATCCGGCGATGAAGGCGGGTCACGACTGCTCGAGCCTGCAGCGTGTCGTCTACGGCGCTTCGACGATTTCCGAGGCGGTTCTCGACCGCGCGATGGCCGCGCTGCCGGGAGTCGAGTTCTTTCAGGCCTACGGCATGACCGAGCTCTCGCCGGTGGCGACCATCAACCCGGCTTGGTATCACACGGCCGAAGGCCGCAAAGCCGGCAAGCTGCGCTCAGGTGGGCGCGCGAGCTTCGGCACCGAGGTGAAAATCGTCGACGAATTCGGCATCGAGGTGGCGCTGGGCACCGTGGGCGAAGTGGCGGTGCGTGGGCCGAACGTGATGATCGGTTATTGGAACAAGCCCGAGCAGACCGCGGCCGCGCTGCGCGGCGGCTGGATGCACACCGGCGATGGCGCCTACATGGATGTCGACGGTTTCATCTTCGTCGTCGACCGATTGAAGGACATGATCAAGAGCGGCGGTGAGAACGTGTTCTCGGCCGAGGTTGAGAACGCACTCGCTCAGCATCCGGCGGTTGCGTCCTGTGCGGTGATCGGCATCCCCAGCGAAAAATGGGGCGAGGCAGTGCATGCGGTGGTCGTGGCCA
>CALQBT020000227.1 GCA_943328885.2 Bordetella parapertussis
ACCTGCCCACAGGCATTCTTGAGTCTGTGGGCAGTCTCGATAGCGCCGCGCGCGGTCACCCGGCGCACCACTTCCAGCATCCGAGGCGCGTCAAGGTCGGCAACCTGGACCCGCCCGATCCACGGGAAGGCGTCCTGCTCGAACCGAATGCGTGTGCGCTCAGCGTGGCCGGCGCTGACCTTCACCTCATGCACGGTGGTCAGCCACTCGCGCGCCACATGCTCGAAGGTACCAGGACCGGGCAGACCGGCGTCAGCCAGCGTCTGCGCCTCGGCCTTCGCCACCTGAGCCACTTTGTCGTCCTTGCGGGTCTGGCTCGGATCGACGCCGGTCGCGATCAGCTCGCGGGCACTGTCGCGCCTCTTGCGCGCCTCGGCCAAGGACACCGCAGGATAGACGCCGAGAGACACCCGCTTCTCGATGCCGGCAATGCGGTACTTCAACCGCCAGTAGCGCGATCCACCCGGTTGAAGCTCCAGATACAACCCGCCGCCGTCGGACAGCTTCACGGGCTTCTCGCCGGGCTTGGCTCTTCGGATCACGATGTCGGTCAACTTGTTGGTCAGCATGGGGCATATCCTCTCGTTCACCAGTCAGGTTGGGGGCATATCTACTGTCTTTGCGCCCTCAACCGTCCACATGCCCCCAATGATGCCCCCAACTAGGGGGCAATTCAAGTAGCCTCATGAAGCCCCATGCGGACATGAAAAAAGCCCTCAGTCGTTGATTTACTTAGGGCTTTCTTGTCTTACGGCCCCTTGCGGAGCTTTGAATGGTGGAGCCGGGGGGAATCGAACCCCCGTCCGCAAGCCATCACCGGCCAGTTCTACATGCTTAGCTGTCTGATTTGAGTCTCATGTCCCAGGCCGCGCAGCAGCACGCTGCCTGGTCCACCAGTCACTTGGTTCTCGTCCCATGCTGAATGACGCAGCACAGCACCAGCCAATGTGTATGACTTCGCAGCCCTTGCCTTGCGGCTCAGGCCCGGCCCATCGGCCAACCGTTGCGAAGCTCACCGGTTTTTAAGCGGCGAGGGCGTACGAGGTATCGTTCGCAGTTACTTTGTTTCCAGTGGTTTTACGAGCGAACTGGTGCTCGGCATGCCCTGAACCGACTCCGCACCCACGTCGAAGCCAGGTCGGCCCCTGGTGATCCTGATTTTAGGCCAGTTTCAGCCATTGCAAGAGCTGCGTCGGCGAAGAAAAAACATGATCGGCGCCCCAGTCAGCCACCGGCTCGCCCAGCCCCAGATAGCCCCAGGCAGCGGCCATCGTGACCATGCCGGCGGCTCGACCGGCCACCATGTCGCGCAGGTCGTCCCCTACATAAGCGCAGGCCGACGGCGCCACGCCCAGTCGCCTGGCGGCTTCAAGCAAGGGCTCAGGGTGAGGCTTGGCATAGGCCGTGGTGTCACCGGCGATCACCACCGCCGCCCGCGCCGCAAGACCCAGACCGGCGACGATGGGGTCTGTGAAGCGAGCCGCCTTGTTGGTGACGATGCCCCAGCGCAGGCCCGCGGCGTCCAGGCTGTCGAGCACCGGCTTCATCGCCTCGAACAAATCGGTGCTTTGCAGCAGGCGCTCAGCGTAACGGTCGAGAAACGCATCGCGCAGCCCGGCAAAACGCGCGTCGGCAGGCTGCACGCCAAAGGCCACGCCCACCATGCCTCGGGCCCCGGTGCCCACCATCGGCCGCAAGGCCTCATAGGGCAGCGGCGTCAGACCATGGGCGGCGCGCAAATCGTTGGCCGCCCCGGCCAGGTCGGGTGCGCTGTCGATCAGCGTGCCGTCCAGGTCGAACAGCAGCAGGGCATCTGTCGCGCTCATGGGCCCGCCCGGCATGCCAACAAGTAGTTGACCGAGGTGTCGTCGGACAACCAGTAGCGACCGGTCAGCGGGTTGTACTGCAGGCCTCTGAAACCCTCGATCGACAACCCGGCATCGCGGCACCAGCGCGCCAGCTCACTCGGACGAATGAAGCGCGCGTACTCATGCGTGCCCTTGGGCAGCAGCTTGAGCACATGCTCGGCACCGACGATGGCCTGGACAAAGGCCTTGGCATTGCGGTTGAGGGTCGAGAAGAACACCCAGCCACCCGGTTTGACCAAGCGGGCGCAGGCCTGCACCACCGATGCAGGTTCGGGCACATGCTCGAGCATCTCCATGCAGGTGACGACGTCGAAGCTGTTCGGCGCCTCGGTCGCCAGGGCCTCGACCGACACTTCGCGGTAGTGCAGACGCTCGAGGCCGGCCTCCAGCGCGTGCAGTTGCGCCACTCTCAGGGGCTTGGTCGACAGGTCGATGCCCAGCACAGCGGCGCCGCGCTCGGCCATCGATTCGCTCAAGATGCCGCCGCCACAGCCCACATCGAGAGCCGCCTTGCCGGCCAGTCGGGCTTGGGCGTCGATCCAGTCCAGCCGCAGCGGGTTGATCTGGTGCAGAGGGCGGAAGTCGCCGTCCGGATCCCACCAGTTGTGGGCGAGCTCGCCAAACTTGGCCAATTCCTGTGGGTCTGCGTTCGTCATGGCAGCATCGTAGCGCCAGCGCGCAGCACAGGTCCGCGTTGCACTGCTTGCCGTGGCGTGCGCGCAGCGGGTCATCCAATGAGAAACCCCACCGAGGTGGGGTTTTTTGGCAGCCTCACCGTCGGCAAGGCTGGCTGTCCAGGCCCGCAGGCCTGTGCCGTCTCACTTGGCGCGGGTGCCGACCACTTCGATTTCGACGCGGCGGTTCTTCGCGCGGCCTTCGGTGGTCTTGTTGTCGGCCACAGGCTGCTTCTCGCCCTTGCCTTCGGTGTAGACCCGGTTCTTCTCGATGCCCTTGCTCACCAAATAGGCCTTGACGGCTTCAGAGCGAGCCACCGACAGCTTCTGGTTGTAAGCGTCAGCGCCGACCGAATCGGTGTGACCGACGGCGATGATCACTTCAAGCGCCACAGCCTTGGTCTTGGCAACCAGATCGTCAAGCTTGGCCTTGGCTTCAGGCTTGAGCGCCGACTTGTCGAAGTCGAAGAACGCGTCAGCAGCGAAAGTGACCTTCTCGCTCACGGGGGCAGCACGCACGGCAGCGGGCGGCGGGGGCGGCGGCGGCGCGACCACCGGTGCTGGTGCTGGTGCTGGTGCTGGTGCTGGTTCCGGTGCCGGCGGCGGTGCTTGGCGAGGCGCGGGCGCCGGCGCGGGTGCTGGCGGCTTCAGCGCGCCATCACACTTCGGGTCAGCCGTGGCCGGGGTCCAGTTGGCATCGCGCCAGCACAGTTCGTTGCTGCCGTTCTTCCAGACTGTGCCGTCCACCGCACGCCAGTTGTCGTTGGATGCCGTTTGCGCAAATGCCAACATCGGCGCGACGAGCGCAGCAGATGCAAAGATCACCGCCACCTTGTTAAATTTCTTCATGATTCTCCTCTCGAGGGAAGCCGCAGGGACCTGCGAAACGTCTGTGTCAGAAGCAAGGAGGCCGATGGAAACCCGGCTTTTCAAGCATCCACCACCGATCCCTCATTGTGCCATAGGGTCCAGGAGGGGCCAGTCTTTCAGCCGTCGGGCCTTGCCGCTGCGCCGCGTTGTTGCATGGCCGCGACAGCCCGCCGCCGCTTAGAATCGTGGGTTGCCGCGTCACCTAATTTGCGGCAGCACCTTCTCCAACGGCGCCGCCACGCCAGAACCGCATGACGCCCTTCGCCAAGGAAACACTACCGATCAGCCTCGAAGAGGAGATGCGGCGCTCGTACCTGGATTACGCGATGAGCGTGATCGTCGGCCGGGCGCTGCCTGACGCGCGCGACGGCCTCAAGCCAGTGCATCGGCGCGTGCTGTTCGCGATGCACGAGCTCAACAATGACTGGAACCGGGCGTACAAGAAGAGCGCCCGCATCGTCGGCGACGTCATCGGCAAATACCACCCGCACGGCGACACCGCGGTCTACGACACCATTGTTCGCATGGCGCAAGACTTCAGCCTGCGCCACATGCTGGTCGATGGCCAAGGCAATTTCGGCTCGGTCGACGGCGACAACGCTGCGGCGATGCGCTACACCGAAATCCGCTTGTCCAAGATCGCCCACGAGATGCTGGCCGACATCGACAAGGAGACGGTCGATTTCGCGCCAAACTACGACGGCTCGGAGAAAGAGCCGACGGTGTTGCCGGCGCGCCTTCCCAATCTGCTGGTCAACGGCTCGACCGGCATCGCCGTGGGCATGGCGACCAACATCCCGCCGCACAACCTCAACGAGATCGTCGACGCCTGCCTGCATCTGCTGAAGAACCCCGAGGCATCCATCGACGAGTTGATGGAGATCGTGCCAGCGCCCGACTTCCCCACCGCCGGCATCATCTACGGCGTTCAGGGCGCGCGTGAGGGTTACCGCACCGGCCGCGGCCGGGTGATCATGCGGGCCAAGTGCCACTTCGAGGACATCGATCGCGGCACGCGCCAGACCATCATCGTCGACGAGTTGCCCTATCAGGTCAATAAAAAGACCCTGCTCGAGCGCATCGCCGAGCTGGTGCACGAGAAGAAGATCGAAGGCATCAGCCACATCCAGGACGAGAGCGACAAGTCCGGCATGCGGGTGGTGATCGACTTGAAGCGCGGCGAAGTGCCCGAAGTGGTGCTCAACAACCTGTACAAGCAGACCCAGCTGCAAGACACCTTCGGCATCAACATGGTGGCGCTGATCGACGGTCAGCCACGGCTTTGCAACCTCAAGCAGCTGCTCGAGGTCTTTCTCGAGCATCGGCGCGAGGTCGTGACCCGGCGCACTGTGTATGCACTGCGGCGCGCCCGCGAGCGCGGCCATGTGCTCGAAGGCCTGGCGGTGGCGCTGGCCAACATCGACGAGTTCATCGAGACCATCAAGACCTCGCCGACACCGCCAGTGGCCAAGGCCGCGCTGATGGCCAAGAGTTGGGACAGCTCGATTGTGCGCGAGATGCTGGTGCGAGCGACATCGCAAACGCCAGGCGGACGCGAAGCCTACCGGCCCGAAGGCCTGCCGCCGAGCATGGGCCTGCAGGCCGACGGCCTGTACCGCTTGAGCGACGACCAGGCCGGCGAAATCCTGCAAATGCGACTGCAGCGCCTGACCGGGCTCGAGCAGGACAAGATCATCGGCGAGTACAAGGAGGTGATGTCCGAGATCGCCGACCTGCTCGACATCCTGGCCAAACCCGAGCGCGTGACCTTCATCATCTCGGAAGAGCTCAGCG
>CALQBT020000228.1 GCA_943328885.2 Bordetella parapertussis
CGGCACCGACAAAGGCACGCCCAAGGCAAACGTCTGGACCGAGCGCGCCAAGTTCGACGAAGACGCCAAGAAGATGCAGGACGAAGTGGCCAAGCTCGCGGTCGTCGCCAAAAGCGGCAATCTGGACCAGGTCAAAGCCGCTTTCGGCAACGCGGCTGCCTCGTGCAAGAGCTGCCACGACCACTTCCGCAACCCCTGACGGCGCAGGCCCGTCTCAGGCTCATCGCGCCGTGATCACAGTGTCACGGTGCCGGTGATCACCGAGCAGACGGCGCCGCCAATCCAGATGTCAGCGCCCTCGCGCGCCACAAACACTCGCCCGGCCCGGCCGAGTGCAGCGCCCTGGGCCGCGACATAGCGCGCAGGCGCCAGACCTGCCGCTATCAGCCACTGCGCCAGTCCGGCGTTCAGGCTGCCGGTGACCGGGTCTTCCGGCACGCCCAGGTCTGGCACGAAGGCGCGAACCTCGAACTGACATTCGCTGCCCGCTGGGTAGGCGCCGACGACGCCCAGGTTCAGGCCCCGCATCGCGGCGAAGTCTGGCCGCAGCGCCAGCACTGCCGCGGCGTCTTTGAGCAGCCCGGCCATCCAGCCCGGGCCGTTGTCTATCCACTGCAGTTGCAGCAGCTCGGCGTCGTCCAAACCCAGCGAGGCCACCGCTTGGGCACGCAGGCCGGCGTCGACCGGGCCGGTGCGGCGCAGCGCCGGCGCGGCGAATGCCAAGCGTTCGCCGGCGTCGGTCCGGTCGCGCCGCACCCGCACCAGGCCGACACCGCACTCTTGAACCACGACATCGGCGTCGCGCGGCATGCCGCCCGCAGCCAGCCAGGCATGGCAGCTGCCCAGCGTCGGGTGACCGGCAAACGGCAGCTCGCCGCCTGGGGTGAAGATGCGAACCCGGTAGTCGGCGCCGGCATCGTCGGGCGGCAGCAAGAAAGTGGTTTCCGACAAATTCGTCCAGCGCGCGACCTCGGCCATCTGGCCATCGCTCAAGCCCTGCGCGTCGTGCACGACGGCCAGCGGGTTGCCGCGCAGCGGCTGGTCGGTGAAGACATCGAGCTGCGAGAAGCGGCGGGTGATCATGCTGCGGCCGACTGAAAAGCCGTGCCTGCCAACACGCCGGCGAACACCTCGCGGTCGACATTGCCGCCGCTGAGCACCAGCGCCGCGCGGCTGCCTGCGAGCTGCGCCCGCTCGGACCAGGCCGCGGCCAGCGCGGCCGCACCCGCACCCTCGGCCACCTGGTGGGTGGCTTCAAACAAGCGGCGCATCGCCGCCGCGACCTCGGCGTCGCTGACGCTGACCACCCGCGCCAAGCCGCGCTGCATCATCGCCAGCGCATCGGTCTCGGGCGTGCGGCAAGCCATGCCGTCGGCCAGCAAGGTGGTCACTGGATGCGACACCGCTTCGCCGCGCGCCAGCGACAAGGCATAAGCCGGTGCGCCAGTCGAGACCACGCCGACGATCTCGGTCGCCAGCCCCAGCGCGTCGCGCGCAGCGATCAGTCCGCAGGCGCCTGAGCCCAGGCCTATCGGCACATAGACCACCGCCAGCGCCTGCGCAGCAGCAAACAGCTCGAGCGCATAACTCGCGACACCAGCGACCATGTCCGGATGAAACGACGGCACCATCAGCCAACCGCGCTGAGCCGCCAGCGCCTGCGCCTGCTCGCGCGCGGCCTGGAAATCGTCGCCATGCTCGACCAGCTCGGCACCCAGCGCGCGCATCGCCGCGTTCTTCTCGCGGCTGTTGCCCTTGGGCACGACGATCAGCACCGGCACGCTATGGCGCGCTGCCGCAAACGCGACCGACTGACCATGGTTGCCGCGGGTGGCGCTGACCACGCCGGCCGGCTTGGCACCGCCGGCCATCAGTCGGTCGAAATACACCAACCCGCCGCGGATCTTGAACGCACCGACCTGCGTGTGGTTCTCGTGCTTGAGCCAGAGCTCGGTGCCGTCGCCGGGTCGGGTCGCGAAAGCCGCTTCGAGCAGCGGCCAGCGGTATTGCGGCGTTGCAGGCATCAGCGCGTGGACGGTTCGCGCTGCAGCTTGGAGCGTGGCGAGGCTGTAAGTCATCGTGGTGGTGGGTCAGAGGAAGAAGTTTGGCCTGGGCGCAGGGTCAGGCCTTGGCAAGCGCTGGCGCAGCCACCGCCATGCGCCGCGACAGGAACACCGTGGCCATCACCGCGAGCGAGAAGCCCAAGGTCGCGGCATCGACAGACTCGCCCAGCAAGGGCACCGCCAGCCACATCGACAAAAAAGGCTGCAGCAGTTGCACCTGACTCACGCGCATCATGCCGCCCAGCGCCAGACCTCGGTACCAGGCGAAGAAACCCAGCCACATCGAAAACACCGAGACATAGACAAAGCCGCCCCAGGCTTGCGGCCGCACCGGCCCGGTAGGCCAGGTGGCCAGCGCCACCGGCAGCGTGATCGGCAGGCTCGCGACCAACAGCCAGCTGATCACCTGCTCGGCCGGCATCGGCGCCGAACCGTCGCCCTGCGGTGTGGACAGGCCGGCGCCGTGGACATAGCCGAAAGACGAGAACAGGATCGCGATCACCAGCAAACCATCGGCCGCCTGCAGCGCAGCGCCACCCTTCCAGAACGCGAATCCCAGCACCAGCGCCGTGCCCAGCAACGCGCAGGCCCAAAAACCCCGGCTCGGCCGCTGGCGCAGCAGCAGCGCTGCGATCACCGCGGTGGCGATCGGCAACAGGCCAGAGACCACCGCTGCATGCGCGGCGTCGACGCGCTGCACCGCGAAACCCAGAAACAAGGGCCAGCCGAACACCACGCCCAGCGCGCTGAGCAGCAGGCCGCGCCACTGCGCAGGCCGAGGGCGAGGTGCACGGGTGGCCAGAAGCCAAACCGCCGCCAGCAGTCCTGCCAGCGCGGCGCGGCCGATCGCGACGAAGACCGCCGGTAACTGCGGCGCGTCCAGGCTGCCCGAGGCCAGCCGCGTCATCGGGATCGACAGCGCGAAAATCATCACGCCCACCACGCCCAGCAGCCAGCCCAGGGTTTGCGGTGAAACGCGCGCGGCCTGGCGGACCGAGGGCGATGGATCAGGGTGATCGGGCATGGGTCACAGTCTAGGCCCCGCCCAGCAGCTCCCAGCGCTCCATCGCCGCGAGCAACTCGTCGTCGATCTGGGCGTAGCGCGCGTGCAGCGCCGGCAGCTGCGCCGGATCGGCCGCATACAGCGCCGTGTCGGCCAGGCGCTCGCTGATCGAAGCCTGCTCGGCCTCGAGCGCGGCGATGCGCGCCGGCAACTCGTCGAACTCACGTTTTTCCTTGTAGCTGAGCTTGCGCGCCTTGGCCACCGGCGCTGCGGCCGTCGCCGGCGCGGGCACCGGCACCGCCGCAGGCTTGGGCGCCGGCGCGGTGGCACGCGCTGCAAGCATGCGCGCGCGCTGCACCTGCCAGTCGGCGATGCCGCCTTCGTACTCGCGCCAATGTCCGGGCTGCAGGTCGCCGTCCCAGGCGATCGTGCTGGTGACCACGTTGTCGAGAAAGCGTCGGTCGTGGCTGACCAGGAACACCGTGCCGGCGTAGCCCTGCAACAGCTCCTCGAGGAGCTCCAATGTGTCGATGTCGAGGTCGTTGGTCGGCTCGTCGAGCACCAGCACATTGGCCGGCAACGCGAACAGCCGTGCCAGCAACACCCGGTTGCGCTCGCCGCCCGACAGCGTTCGCACCGGCGAGTTCGCACGCGCCGGCGAGAACAGGAAGTCGTTCAGATAGCTCATCACATGCTTGCGCTGGCCACCGAACTCGATCCACTCGCTGCCCGGGCTGATGGTGTCGACCAGCGTCGCGTCCAGGTCCAGCCCGGCGCGCATCTGGTCGAAATAAGCCACCTCGAGCTTGCTGCCCTGGCGGATCCGGCCCGAGCTCGGCTGCAACTCGCCCAAGATCAGCTTGAGCAAGGTGGTCTTGCCGGCGCCGTTCGGGCCGATCAGACCGACCTTGTCACCACGCAGGATCGTGGCGCTGAAGTCCTTGACGATCAGCTTGTCGCCCGAAGGGGTCGGGAAGCTCATGCAGACGTCCTTGAGCTCGGCGACGATCTTGCCGCTGGGCGCGCCGGCGTCGATCTCCAGCTTGACCTGTCCGAGCGAGTCGCGGCGGGCCTGACGCTGGTCGCGCAGCAGGTCCAGGCGCTGGATGCGCGCGACGCTGCGGGTGCGGCGGGCTTCGACGCCCTTGCGGATCCAGACCTCTTCCTGCGCCAGCAGCTTGTCGGCGCGGGCGCTGGCCAGCGCCTCGTCCTCCATCTCGCGCGCCTTGGTCGCCTCGTAAGCGCCGAAGTTGCCTGGGTAGCTGCGCAGCTGGCCGCGGTCGAGCTCGAGAATCCGCGTGGCCACCGCGTCGAGAAACGCGCGGTCGTGGGTGATCAGCATCACCGCGCCCTTGAAGCCGCGCAGCAGGTCTTCGAGCCAGGCGATCGAGTCGAGGTCGAGGTGGTTGGTCGGCTCATCGAGCAGCAGCACGTCGGGCACGGCGACCAGCGCCTGCGCCAGCGCGACACGTTTTTTCATCCCGCCCGAGAGCTCGCCGATGTCGCGCGCGCCATCCAGGTTCAACTGGGCGATCGTGCTGTCGACGCGTTGCTCCCAGTTCCAGGCGTCCAGCGCCTCGATCCGGGTCTGCAGCGCGTCGAGATCGACGCCGTCAGCGTGCTCCTCGTAGGCCTGGCGCACGGCGCGCGCCTCGGCCACACCTTCGCTGACAGCCTCGAACACCGTGTGGCCGGGCTCGAACACGGGCTCCTGCGGCACATAGCAGATGCGCAGACCCTGGGTCAGCTGCAGCAAGCCGTCGTCGAGCTTCTCGAGCCCGGCGATCACCTTGAGCATCGAGGACTTGCCGGCGCCGTTGCGGCCGATCAGCCCCAGGCGCTCGCCGGTGTCAAGAGAAAAACCTGTCGCGTCGAGCAGGGCCACATGGCCATAGGCCAGGTGTGCGTTGGAAAGAGAGAGGATGGCCATAGCCCCCGATTGTCCGCTGCGGCGGCGCCACCGGCAGCTCAGCGACTATGCCGCGAGCCTGCAGGTCCAGGGGCATCAGAACATCACGACCGAGCGGATCGACTCGCCGCGCTTCATCAGCGCAAAGCCCTCGTTGATGTCTTCGAGCTTGAGCTTGTGGGTGATCAAGTCGTCGATGTTGAGCTTGCCGTCCATGTA